>NZ_JACJPB010000048.1:0-18151 GCF_014695825.1 Coleofasciculus sp. FACHB-542
TTTTCAGGACGTTATCGCAATCGCAGGCAGAGATTTGGTTTGCGCTTAAACCTAATTGCTGGCTTGCTGAACTACGAACTGGCACATGCCTCCTGATTCATGCAGGAGGTCTACTCAAATCCCAGAACCATCTAAGAATTGCCGGATCAATCCATCTTGCACACGGCAACTGGGCGCTGCTGCGGCTGGGATATCCGATACATGATGTCCGGCTCCTAAGGGAACAGGCATTGAGGCATGAGCCGGTTGTTGTAACTCTTGTACCTGTTGTTCTAGTGCTTCCAGACGGTCAACCAAAGCCCGAATTACCGCAGCCTCAGAATCAGGAAGGCTTCCATGTTCTAAGGGATTCACGCGGACGCCGGAACGATAAAGAATCCGACCCGGAACGCCTACTACCGTACAATCCGAAGGAACATCGCGCAATACAACCGAGCCAGCACCAATGCGGACATTATTGCCGATTTGAAGATTGCCGAGAACTTTGGCACCAGCACCGACTACGACATTTTCCCCCAAGGTAGGGTGACGCTTGCCACTTTCTTTCCCAGTACCGCCTAGCGTAACGCCCTGATAGATCAGAGCATAATCTCCCACAATGGCGGTTTCACCAATTACCACACCCATGCCGTGGTCAATAAAAACGCCCCGCCCGATTACGGCACCAGGGTGGATTTCAATGCCGGTAAAAAAGCGAGCTAAGTGGGAAATCAACCGGGGGATGAAGGGGATTCCCAGTAGTCTTAACCAGTGTGCAAGGCGATGAAATAGCAGCGCTTGCAAGCCGGGATAGCAAAATAAAACCTCCAGCCAGTTACGGGCTGCTGGATCGCGCTCGAAGATGATGCGAAAGTCAGCTAGAAGCGTAGATAGCACGAGTGGATATCCATTTTGGCACTACAGACCACTCACTATCATATCGTTCCGAGTGAGTTTCTAAGGTAGGGGAACCGCACCGAAGTTTTAAATTTTGGATGGCGGTGTGAGAATGATGACAGGTCAAGACTTAGACTCTAAATCATCTAAAAAATCTGGGGTTCTATTCTGGTTGCACAGAAAGCGTATAATCCCATCTTTGCCGCTCTTTGATGGAACCTACCCAAATACTATAGTTGCCTGATTTCCAGTCTGAGTCTGTGATACTCGCATCTTTGTTGGAACCCGTGTCATCGCCACAGCGAATGGTACCATCAGGCCCCTTGATGACTAGAGTGGTGTCCTTGCCTCCAGTATTTACTTTTACTGTCAGATTGGGGAAACCTTTCTTCACCACCATGATATGGTCGGGAGTTTCGTCGCCCCCATAACCAATACAGGGGTTGTTCTGGCGATCGCGATTAGCGATCGCTGACAGGGAGAATGCTCCGCTGGTATAACCAGTCACAGATGCCTTGCCACTTCCATCAACAATCAAACGGTCAAAATTTGCTTCTTTTGCTAAAACGGCTGTAGCGCTGAAAACGGTCAGTAAAGCTAGAATTCCAAAACGCCTAAATTGCATGGCAAGTACCTCTTCTCAACTACGGTATTTATTTTCTCTCCGTAGATGAGTACGGAATATAGATAAGCCTACTTATAGTTGTAATCAAAACGGTTCTCTCTATTGGCAGTATAGGTGCCAGATGTATGTCTGCCACATGAATCACCAATTTTTTGTTGCAGTATTTTGTTGCCCTATTTTGTAGGAGGTTGTGTGCCCCTCGTTATCTTGATGATGCTGCTGTTTGTCACCAGCTGGTTCTTCTCGGAAGTTTTAGTGTTATTTCCTTTGAGCATTTTGAATTTAGTATCAATCCCCCAATGGTTGATGATGGTAGGGATCTTGATCTTGTTTGCCTGGTGTTTTGGGGAATAATGCTCAACTGTGTGCGTGTTGGCTCAAAAAATCGAGAGCATCTTCAGCCTTTTAAAAAATGCAAATTAAAGAACTCCACCCCAGCGGGAACGTTTGGGGCGGGGTTCTTTAAAATTCCGCTACCTATTCTCTAGCACAGGCTAACCAGCAAGAGAATAGACCATTAACTACTCTTAAAAGGGAGAATCAGCTAACTCGCGCTCAAGCTCAGCGTCTGTCACTAGAGGCAGTACAACCTGCTGTTCCGAATAAGGGAGAGAGTGGGGACTCTTAAAGGTTTTCTGAGCATCCGCTTTTTGACACGCCATCATGGTTTTGACGTGTTCGCCTTCGTCATCCCGGATGTTGACGAAAACGTCATAGAGGTTATCAACCGCAGGGCGGCGAGATTCGGGGACTACGCCGGTTTGAAATTCATCAAATAGGTAGAGATCGCCGTCCCGGTAGTAGTTGATCGCAACTTGGGGCGCGGGTTTGGTTTTCAATTCGGCTTCATGCTCGCGCAAGAAGGCGTCGTAGGTATGATGGGCGTGTTCTTCCACCATTTCCATGAAGTTATAGGCGGTGCGGGGCGACGCGATGTAAAGTCCTACAACTACCCAGTAGTAGAACAGGGCTGTGGTTTGGGCAAGGAAGCGATCGCTCCAATGTTGGTTTCCCCCTAACGATTCCATAATCAGCAGGTGGTGCATTTCATTCCAAGATTCAGCGAAGTGAACCTTGAGCCAGTCAGCTTTTCGCCACCAACCGAGGGTTTCGTAAAGGTGTAAAACTGATAGGAAGGAAAAATAGGGGACGCGAGCCACTGTTTCTAGCACGTAGAAGCGCTGATAAGGGCGATCGCGATAAAGCGTGTCGATCGCGAACACAAGCACGCTAACCAGAAATCGAATCATTAAGTCCTCCCTTAGGAGTGAGAAGAATGGCTGAAAATTCAGCCTGGAGGAAGATGCTGTTGGGTTTTTCTTTCCTCTTACTTTGATCGTAGCGCTCCCCGTAGCGATGGGTATCGCCTGAGTGGGTGAACTAGGGTGAGAAGTCCGAACATTAGGGTTCGGGTTGCACTTACCTAACCCTCCAGCCATCTTCAAAGCCCCGCTCCGCTTCGGAGAGGGGTTTGGGGAGAGGTCTGCCAACTTCTACACCGTAGGGAACGCGATTAGGGCGCTAAGTTCCTACAGCACCAAGCTCAAGTGAGAACCGCTGGGGGTTTTATACACTTCAATCCGAGTCTGGAAGGCTTCTTTGAATTGCGGCATATGGGTGACGGTGAGGATGCAGGCGAAGTCAGGCGCGATCGCATTAATTGCGGCAATCAAGCGATCGCATCCTTCCGCGTCTTGGGTGCCAAATCCCTCATCAATAATCAGCATTTGCAATGCTGTTCCCGCACGCTGCGCCAACAATTTCGCTAAAGCTAGACGAATCGCAAAGTTAATCCGAAACGCTTCTCCGCCCGAATAAGTTTCGTAAGGGCGGGTGCCGCGAGCATCGGCAATTAAAATATCTAAAGTGTCAATCATTTTGCTAGCTTTTTTTGCAGAGCGTCCACTCCGCCCTGCTTTCTGAGTAACAAACTGTACGTGTAACTGGTTCCCACTAAGCCGAGAGAGGAGAGTATTCGTTTCTGCTTCCAATTGAGGCAGAATATTTTCAATCATCAGAGTCTGGATGCCATTTTTGCCAAAAGCTTGCCCCAATTCCTGGTAAACGCGATATTGCTGTCGCACCTTGGCGTGCTGAGCAGTGAGTGCGTCATGCTGAGTTTGAAGCGTTTCTAGATAATGTTGTTGTTGTTGCAAGCTTCCTAACTGGCGTTGCTTCTCGTCGAGTTGCAGACGCCGCCGCTGTATCTGCTGTTCAATCGTTGTAATTTCGGCTTTCGTATCGGGTGTTTGTTGCAACTGGCGAACGATGGTGTCTATCTGAGTCGTCATCTGTTGCAAATCTTGCGATCGCATTTGCAACGATTGCTCCAAATCTTGCGATCGCTTTAATAAAGAAGGATATTGCTGTTGCGCGGAAGCAAGTTCCTGATAACGGACTTGCCACGACTGAGACTTGCGTAAAGCGGTTCTAAGCGCGTCGTGCTGCGATCGCTCGTAACCAATTTCCGCCATTTCTCGATCGAGTGCTTCAAGCTGCCGCGATAATTCCGAATTCACTTGCAGTTGTTGCATTTGCGATTGCAGATTCGCAATTTTCGCCACCAATTCTGGCATCTGAGCGTCTATTTGAGCTTGACGCCGCTGCGCTTGTTTAACTTCTGCTTGCTTAATTTCTGCCCAGCGCCAGCGCTCTACCTCACCTCTCGCTAGAGCATGGTCTTGCTCATTGTAGTTAAGTTGTTGCAACTGTTGCTCAAGGTGGCGCAGTTCTTCTTGTCGATCCGGTGCATAGTTACCGGAGGAAAGCGATCGCTCAATTTGTTGTTTTTCTACCTCAATTTGTTGCAGGCGCGTCTGGATTTCAGCCATAGCGGTACTTTCCGCTGCTAACTGTCCCCGTTGTTCGCGCAAGGAATCGTAGTTTGCCAATGCTTGGGCAATTTCGGTGATTTCCTTCCGCAACCCCTGTAGCTGGTACTCACAGACCGCGAGTAGCCCTTCTACATCCCAAAATTGATCTTGAATTCCCTGTTGCTGATCGTGGGTTTTTTGCACCACTAGCTGCCAGTGGTGTTCGTCAAGAGGGCGATCGCATAAAGGACAACTGGCATTTGGCGTCTGGATCAGTTGCAGTTTTTGGTCGATTTCTGCCAGTTTAGTTTCGCATTCTTTTTGAGCCGCCTGAAGGCGATCGCGAGAACTCCGCTGTTGCAGTTCTTTCTCCTGCACCCGTTCCTGATAGACGCGCTTTTTGTCAAGTTGCTGTATTTGACTTTGAACTTGTTGTAATTGCTGTTGTAACTGGGGTAGGCGTTTTTGCCTGTCTTGCAACTGGGCGGCGGATTTACGAAGTTCTTCTAATCTGGCAGATAATCGAGCTTGAGCACGATCGAGTTCCATCTGCACTTGTCCGCGACGTTGCACCAAGGGGGCGACTTGTAACTGCAACCGATCGAGATAACTGACATAACCCCGCGCCTCTTGGAGTTGTTTTAATCCGGCTTCTACTTCTTCGGTGCGGCTGAGGATTTGCTGAATATCTGCCCTAGATTGCCGTACCGCTTCTAGCTGTCCTTGCGCTTGTCGCAGTTGCAGGTTAAGTTCGTTAATTTGCTGCTCAAGCCGTCGTTGGAGTTGTTGCCGTTGCTGTTGAGCATCTTGGTAAGCTTGTGACTTCGCGGTGAGCGTTTCTTCCTGGGTTTGCAAATCTTGGTAGTGAGCATACCCCGCCGTAATTTGTTCTTTTTGATTCAGTAAAGCTTCTAATTGTTGTTGTTGCAGTTGAGCTGTGGCAATTTCTTGGCGATAGCGATCGCAATCTTTTGTGAGATTTTGATATTGCTGCCGAACAAAGCTCAGTTGTTGTTCCCAAGTTTGCCGCTGATGCTGGATTGCTAGCAAACTTTGGACTTTTTCATTGTCAACAGCTTGGGCTTGCTGTAATTCTGCCAGTTGAGTTTCCAGAATTGGTTGTTGTTGAGCGATCGCATCTTTTTGTTGCAGTTGTTGCTTGATCGTCTGCAAATTCTGATCCAATTGCTCCGCCTGTCCTTTTAATTGGCGGGATAAATCCTTTGCCTGTTCTGCCAATTCTTCATATTGAGACAGTTTCAGCAAATCCGCGAGAATTTCTTTCCGTTCGCTGGGACGCTTGAGCATAAACTCATCCGCCCGTCCTTGACGCAGATAAGCCGAATTCACAAAAGTGTCGTAATCCAGCTTTAGGTGATGCACGATCGCTTCCTGCGTCGCCCGGATTCCGCGCCCGGTTAAAGAGCGAAAATCGCCGGATGATTGGACTTGAAATTCCAACGATCCACCTTGTCCCCGGATGCGGGTGCGAATGATGCGATAGGTTTGGCGATCGCATTGGAAGGTGAAATCAACCCGAACTTCTTTCGCCCCGGCGTGGATCACATCGTCTTCGGTTGCAGCGCGGCTTTCACCCCAAATCGTCCAGGTGATCGCTTCTAGGAGGGAAGATTTACCCGCACCATTAGAACCGCAAATACAGGCGGTATGTAGACCGCTAAACTCTAAGGTAGCCTCGCGGTAGCTGAGGAAATTTTTGAGAACCAGTTGCTGTGGGATCATTCAGGCTATAGCGCCATACCTTTTATGAGAAGTAGCAGTACATCTGCACTATTGTTTAGTTTAACGGTTGAAAAATCAGGTTTTTGGCAATTAAGACCGAATTTGATGTAAAAATTTCTGCTAAATCAAAATATTCGTGGCGAATGGAATTCGCGGCTATACAAACGAAACCCGCCTGTGCGGGTTTTAGAAATGCTGCTAGCTATTGCTCTATCTCGGCTTTGCGCCTATCCTTCTGTTCTATTTCTTCCCAAATCATCCAAGAAGCAACTGCAACAATTTCCAAACCTTCTTCAGTTGTCATCTCCTAAGTGCTGCTAAGATTTCTGCTTTTGTCATCAGTTGCTTTGGTATGTAGGGAATGCGATCGCAAAGTGCGGACTTATCAATTCGCGCTTTTAAGGCTAGGTTAGGCGATCGCATCACACCCATCATCCTAAAAAACTCAAACCCGCGCAGGCGGGTTTCGTCTGTGTAGCCGCGAATTCTATTCGCTGGGTTGATTATTTGCGCGATCGCCATTTGATGTAGAGACAAAACCACAACACCGAAATCCGGCGTCTGACAGCCTGACTTTTTTTAAGCTTCCGGAAGCCTGCCTTAGCAGACTCTTCAATTAGCATTACAGTCAAGACTTGGAGGATAAAGCAGAGTGTGCCAGTTAGCATTGCGTTAAGAAGCAAGTTTCAATCTTGTCTCTTTCATCATCTGAAGCCGACGTTTGCGATCGCTTGTATGCGCTGTATGCGTTGTATGAGTTATCAAAGAAACATCAGTGTTTTGTGGGTAGACAATGGCAGAGCGATCGCTCCGGGCATCTTCAGAAGGCATTCGGAAAGCAAAAAAGGTTGTTAAAGACCTAGGCTGGACGCAAACAGAAATTGGCGAAGAAGTAGGAACGACTCGCCAGCCGGTAGGAAAATTTTTCGCGGGTAAACCGATTGAGCGTCCTACTTTTATCGATATCTGTCGTTCTCTGGATCTCAATTGGGAAGAAATCGCTGAACCTGAACCAGAGGAGCAGAAGCAGGACACGGACATCGATATCGATGCGTTGGTGCAGGAGGTACGCGAAAAGATAAAACCCATTATTCAAGAACGCTGCGGCACAATGCGGGTGCTGGATATGGCTCAGCCGATAGGGTTGAATGATATTTACACTAACGTCAACATTCTTGAGAAAATCACTGGACGGCGGCGTAAAGATATCTCTGAATTACTGCAAGAGTGCAACTCTGAGAACATTGAACGCTTTGGGCTAGGCAGAATCAGTGAAAAACGAGTAGCAGGACTGGATGCGGTCAAGAAATATACCAAGCTAATGATCTTGGGGAAGCCAGGGGCAGGTAAAACGACGTTTTTGAAGTATTTAGCAATTCAGTGCAATCAGGGAAAATTTCAGGCTGAGCGTGTACCGATTTTTGTTACCCTCAAAGAGTTTGCTGAAGCCGCTAATAAACCGGGCTTATTAGAATACATCAGTCAGCAATCCGTAGGTTGCGGGGTTGTAGAGACGCAATTAAATAAGCCTCTACAAAATGTAATTAAACGCAGTCGGGCATTGATATTACTTGATGGGCTGGATGAAGTTAGAGAAGAAGACAATCAGCGCATCTTAAAGGAGATGCATGATTTCTCTGACCAATATCGTGACAATCACTTTGTTATGACCTGCCGGATTGCAGCACGGGAATATACCTTCGAGAAATTCACAGAGGTAGAAGTTGCCGATTTTGATGATGAACAAATTGCTACCTTTGCAAACAACTGGTTTAAGAATAAAGCTGTAAAACCAGAAACTTTTATTAAACGCCTCGAAGACAATAACCGAATCAAACAACTAGCCGCCAGTCCGCTACTGCTGACGCTGCTATGTTTAGCATTTGAAGAGTCAGGGGATTTTCCGGCGAATCGTTCCGAACTATACAAAGAAGGGCTGGATGCGCTGTTGAAAAAATGGGATGCTAAGCGCGGGATTCAGCGCGATCAAGTTTACAAAAAGCTATCAATCCAGCGTAAGGAAGATTTACTCAGTAAAATCGCCCTAACTACGTTTGAGCAAGGTGACTATTTCTTCAAGCAGAAAGCGGCGGAGCAATACATCACAGATTACATCCGTAATTTACCTGATGCCAATGCTGACCCGGAAGCATTGCAACTGGACAGTGAGGTAGTTTTGCGTTCAATAGAATATCAACACGGACTATTGGTGGAACGGGCTAAAGCGATTTATTCGTTTTCCCATCTCACATTTCACGAGTATTTCACTGCTAGAGAAATTGTTGTTGTAAAACAATCATCAGAGGAGGCGTTGCAACGTTTGGTTAATCACATTACCGAAAAACACTGGCGAGAAGTTTTCTTTTTAGCAGTTGGAATGTCGCCAAAAGCAGATCGTTTACTACAGTTAATGAAACATCAAGTTGATGGGATTGTAGCTGCTGATGAGAAGTTGCAGCAGTTCCTAATGTGGGTAAGTAAGAAATCTCTGTCAGTCCAATTTCCATATAAGTATAAGTCAGCAGCAGTCCGCGCTTTTTACTCCGCCCACACCCTCGACCTCGCCCTCGACCGCGACCGCGCCTTCAAACGCGCCCTCGCCCTTACCCGCGGCTGCGACAGCGCCCTCACCCTCGCCCTCGACTTCGCCCTCGACCTCGACAGCGCCCTCGACTTCGCCCGCGACCACGCCCTCGACAGCGCCCTCGACCTCGCCCTCAAAAGCGCCCTCGACCTCGCCCTCGACCTCGACTTCGCCCTCAAAAGCGCCCTCGATCTCGCCCTCGACTTCGCCCTCAAACGCGCCCTCGACCACGCCCTCGACAGCGGGCCAGAACTAAAGAACTCGCTGCAACAGCTTAGAGATCAATTACCTAAATGGAAAGAACGGGAACAAAGTAAGCAATGGTGGGAAGCTAACGGTAAAGCTTGGACTGAGCAATTAAGAGCCGTGATGATTAAATACCGTAATATAGATCACGATTGGCAGTTCAGCAAACAACAACGAGAATTATTTAACCAGTATTACGATGCTAATTTGTTGCTGGTAAAGTGCCTGAATAGTGATTGTTATGTAAGCCGGGAGGTACGACAGGAAATAGAAGATACCTTGTTGTTACCTATAGCAGAGATTGAGAAACGGAAAAAGGGATAGCTGTAGCGCGATCGCATTTTTTCTCCACTTCGCTAGAAAGCGCGATCGCATTTTTTGTAATTCTTCCCGAACAGCGCGATCGCACGTTGAAGATAGATTGTTTTACCTGTTGCAGATATTGATACGAGTGAAAAACGCGATCGCTAATTTTTTCTACTAAAGCAACTAATTTAGAGAAACCGCGTCATTGCTCATAGGGGATATTCAACTTTAATTAAACTGTTAAAAGCAAACTAAGCTTTAATACTTAAATAAATAATTTTCTATTTCTCAGAAACTTTTTGCAGCCACGAACTTCTAAGAAGGTATCAGTGAAAATACACAAAGTTCGTGAGTTCCTTATTTATGACTTCCTTAAACAACCTAAAGTCTGGCGTTTTGGTATTGATGGCTCTGGGCACATTTGCCGGTTCTGCTGTTGCTGTACCCATCAATGTTCCCGTCCCTACAGTTCCTCGTGCCAGCAACCCATCTCAGACCAAGACTGTAATTTCTTCGGGAGCTTCTATTCCTGTTAGATATGACGGAACGGCTGAAAAAATCTTGCTATCTCGAACCGAAAAAGTGCCTTTAACTTTAACAGTTTCATCAACTGTTAAAAGCAGTTACGGGACAACTTTGATTCCAGCAGGAACAAAGATTCTGGGTCAATTGGAACCCGCTGGTCAAGGCTCTCGATTTGTTGCTACCCAAATTGTTCTCCCCTTAGATGGAACTCGGACAATCAATGCCACTTCTCAAATTGTGACGAGAACTGAACAAATCAAAAAAGGTTCTAGAACCAACACAATCTTGAAAGGTGCCGCCTTGGGTGGAGCCGCCGCCTCTGCGATCGCAGCCCTGGTTGGCGACAAAGCGATCGCGACTGAAGAAGTCTTGGGTGGCTCAGGCTTGGGCGCTTTAGCTGGCTTATTCTGGGGACGCAAATCTGTTGATGTCATTTCCGTGAATCCCAGCCTTGATTTGAGGACTATCACCCTGGCTTCTCAGCTGCCAGTTACCGTCGCTCTACGCTAAACAGGGAATTCCTAATTTCCCTTGGTGATGCTACACATCAGAATCCGTCTGTTACAGACCTAAAGTGAAATGGTATAAGAACGCTCCAGCTCCCTCCCCGAATCGGGAAGGGATGGGGAGAGGTTCTTTCCCCATCGCCCTCTATTTTTCCTTCGCAATGCACTAAATCAGTGCAATTGTCAAGAAACAAATTCAGTCGCGAAGCGTCTTGACCCTTATCCGTATAATTGCTGAGAGTGTTCCCTATGTCTCGCTTCAATCGCTGGAAATCAGGAACCGCTGCACTCATGGCATTGACAATGACCGCCGGTGCAGCTGCCCCCTTCGTCATGCCTGCGCCTGCTGCTGCCCAATATTACGAATTTCCGCCTCCACCTGTCTCCCAAGTCAGCATTCCTTCAGGTACAACCCTCCCCTTGCGCTATAACAAGGCAAATAAAATCGTTGTGTCTCCTAAGGAAACGATGCCTTTAACGCTGACGGTGGCAACAAATGTCAGAAATACTCGCGGAACTATCTTAATTCCGGCAGGAACTCAGGTGATTGGTCAACTGCAACCCGCGACGAGAGGCGGTTCCCAGTTTGTTGCTAGAGAATTAGTTTTCAACAACGGGAAACGGCAGTATATCAATGCCTCTTCCAGAGTGATTACTCGCACCGAACAAGTTAGCCGGGGAACGAATACCAGTTCCATTTTGAAAGGTGCCGCCGTTGGTGGAGCCGCCGCAGCCGCAATCGGTGCTTTGACTGGAGACAGAGCGATCGCAACTGAAGAAATTTTGGGAGGTGCTGGTTTGGGTGCCTTAGGCGGACTGCTGTTAGGCAAAAAACGAGTTGATGTTGTTGTCGTTAACCCCAACACCGATTTAAATGTCACCCTGCGCTCGGCTCTAGCACTGCGCTAGCCTTTTTTCGAGCCAAGGTGTTTTATCTCGTTGTCTCCAAAAATAACGCTGTAGGGCAGGGTATACCCCTGCCCTACGTTTGTATAAGCGGTAAAGACGTTGAACGCAATGTCTCTACAATCTTTATAGGTTTTCTAAAAATTTTCCTGTTAGAGAGTTACGCGCTAGGCTTGCCTACACCAGGATTTGCCTCTTTCTTGACTTCAGGTACGATATCCGGGCGCTCCTTATCTTCCCAACCCACAGGGCGCTTAGAGTTATACCACGCAACGGAACCGATACTTACAGCGGCAATAAAACCTACCGCGTACACAGCAGTGGCAGAGACTGGAAAATGGGGCGTATTCGTAGCAACTTCCATCAATAAATGCATTCTTTGTAACCCTCTTATCGATTTTTGGTTATCGTACCAAAACTCAGGGGATCGTCTATCACCCCTGAGTTTGATCCCCATTGTTTTCGCGATCGCGCTTGAGAGTTAGGAAGTTGTTCTAATCGTTCCTAATTTTCCTTCCGCGCTGCTGGCGGAGCAGGAGGTGGGGCGGCATCCGCTGTTCTCCTGGGTGCCCGTGGAGCGGTTGGCGCAGAATTGTAAGTTCGTCTTCTCCTTGGCTGTGCAGTGCTAGAAGTAGAATCTGATGATGCCCTTCTGCGAACAGAACGCCGAACGGGTGCCGACTCCTGAGAGCTTGTGCTTGCTTGGCGACGAGAACGGCGGTAGCGACGGCTGCTATTGCTTGAACTCTCTTGGCTTTGAGAATTGGTACTTACTTGGCGGCGAGAACGACGGTAGCGAGGTCTAGATTCTTCTTGAGGCTGGACTTCTTGGCTGCGACGCCGTCTCCGCCGAGGCGCGCTCTCGGAGCTTTGGACGCTGCTAGTACGGTAGCGTCTACGCCGGGGAGTTTCTTCGCTAGAGCTATCATCGCTATCCGTAGCCCGACGAGACCGGCTACGCCGGGGGGTATCATCGTCGTCGCTGTTTTTGGAGATGATGCTTCCAGAGAAGATGCTTTTAGGCTTGATGGGCTTGATCGTGAGCTGGGCTTTACGTCCTTCTAGCTCGGTGGGTCGCTCTGGGAACTTCTCGACCGGGATATCTTTAACCACTTCCGCCATGAATTTATTCCAGGTGTAGGCGGCTGTACTGCTCGCGCCCCAAGTCGGTTTGTTGTCATCGTTGCCCAGCCAGACACCCGCAACCATTTGGGGGATGTAGCCAATAAACCACAGATCGCGTGCCTCATCCGAGGTGCCCGTCTTCCCAGCAACAGGTCGATCGTCTAGAGCGGCGGCGCGACCCGTCCCCTCATTCACGACACCCCGCAGCAACCAGGTCATAATCGCAGACGTATCTTCTTGGAGGACACGGTCGGGCTTAAACTTCGCTTCGTAGATAACGTTCCCGCGTCGGTCAAGAATGCGACGAATGCCGTAATTTTTGGTATGCATCCCTTTGGTCGCAAAGGTGCCATAAGCACTTGTGAGTTCCAGCAGGTTCACTTCAGAGGCACCTAAGGCAGTGGAATAGGTCGGTTTCAGTTCTGATTCAATGCCCATTTTGTGGGCGACATCGATCACCGTATCCCATCCCACATCGACCAAAACTTTGACAGCAACGGTATTGATTGAGCCAATCAGAGCATCTCGCATGGAGATCCAGCCCCGGTACTCTTCGCTGTAGTTTTTGGGGGTATAGCCGTCTACTTTGTAGGGAGCGTCCAGGTAGCCGCGATAGGGAGTGAAACCGGCAGCCATTGCTGTCGTGTATACAAACGCTTTAAATGTCGAACCGGGCTGGCGCTGTGCCTGAGTAACGCGATTAAACTGTTGCTTATAAAAATCTTTTCCCCCGACCATTGCCCGGATCTCGCCGGTACGCGGATCGAGCGCCACAAGGGCGGCTTGCTCGAAGTTTTGACCGCGACCGCTGTTTTCAACGGTTTCGATAACGGCCTTTTCCGCCGCTTCCTGCCATTCTGGCTTCAGGGTGGTTTCTACTGTTAATCCTCCAGCCTTAATCGCTGCTGGCGAGACGTGCTTGGGCAGTTCTTGTTGGATGTATTCGGTGAAATAAGGGGCAAACCTTTCGAGCCGCTTAGGACGGCTGGGTTTTGTTATCAGGGTGTCAGCGATCGCTTTCTCGGCTTCGGCGGCTGTAATGAACCCCGCCAGATGCATCTGTTGTAATACCAGATTGCGGCGCTCTTTAATCACTTGTGGATTTTTAATGGGCGAATATTGATTGGGTGCTGGTGGGATGGCAGCAAGTGTCGCCATTTCCGATAAGGTTAGTTCGTACACCGGCTTAGAAAAGTAAACCCAAGCCGCATCTGCCACGCCATAAGCACCTTCTCCCAAATAGACCAAATTTAAGTAACGTTCTAGAATTTGATCTTTGGTGTTTTCATTTTCGATTTTTTGAGCGGTTCGGACTTCCTTCAGCTTGCGCCAGACGCTACGCTCCTGATCGAGAAAAACCATCCTCGCCAGCTGTTGGGTGATGGTGCTACCGCCTTCTACAACATCTCTTGCTATCAAGTTAGAAAAGGCTGCCCTTAAAACTCCCTGGTAATCAACTCCCTGGTGTTTGTAAAAGCGTCTGTCTTCTATCGCAATGAAAGCTTGAATTAGCTGCTTGGGAATTTTGTCAATTTTGAGGGTTTCGCGAGTCGCTGGGCCGATTTGTTGAAGTATTTTGTTGTTTGAGGCTTTGATCGTCAAAGTCTCTGGTCGCATCAAGGTTAAGGCATCGCTGGTATCGGGTAAGCTACTCTCCAGCGACCACGCAGCAGTCAAAAGCGCGATCGCTCCTCCTCCCACACCTAAACCAATCCAAAATCGACGCTGATGATGGAGTGGGTTTTCTCCAGTGAATGGCTTCTTGACAATTTTAGGAAGCTCCTGAGTGGAGAAGCGCTTCAGCCGCAAGAGATTTCGCTTCAATTCCCGACGATGTCGTGATGCGTCTGCGTGTCCTTCGTCTTGTTCCTTGCCATCAATCGGAGTATCGACTGGTTCTTCTTTATTACCTACAGGAGTCTCGACTGGTTCATTTGACACCCCCGCATTGAACTTGCCTGATAAATCCTTCAGTCTTGAGATGAACTTGGTCACGTCAACTCCTCAATCACCAAAAACTTCTGGCGCAAAATTCCCTGCTTATTGTTGCCTATTTTATGGCTTGAATCCGGGATCTGTGCCTACACAATGTGAACTTATTCGCTTTTTGTCAAATTGTTATTTTTTTATTCCGTCAAAGAATACACCTAAAGTCATCCAGTTCCAAGCTTTGTTCCAGACCTTGTTGGTTGATAGCTTAAGTAACTTCAAGAAATGGGGCAAATCTCAAGGTATTTTCTACCAAACTCCTAATTATCAGCTTCTTGCTCTCTGGCTGAGCTTATTAGAGGAGCGGACGTGGTATTTGATAAAAATCTAGCTTTGAGAGGAGCGGGTTAGCGCTGAAGTCGGCGATCCCCCCTGAAAAATGTTTGCCAAGAACATTTCTCAGGGGGATCGCTTTTTGGGAACTTATCTGGAAAACAGTAACTTCGGTTTGTAGCTCAAAATATCCTTCCTAAGACAGATGCACCCGCTGGGATTAGTATAAGCGATCGCCCTTCTGGTGCCAATCCATCATGGACAATTTGCTTAACGTTTGTGCGTAATCTTCAGCCACCAAGCAGATAAATACATAAGTTATGAAGATTGCGACCAAAACTACTGGGTGCAGTAAGTTCTGTCAGTCAATTGATTGTTGATTTTATTTCGTTTTGGGTTGCTGTATTACCGCCTTATCGAGGTCAAGCGATGTTAATTGAAACAATTCTGACCGATCCTATACTCTTTCTAAGAATTATCATCCTTGTTGTGGCTTCAGTGACGCTACACGAACTCGCTCATGGTATAGCTGCTTTAAGTCAAGGTGATGACACCCCCAAAAAAAGCGGACACATGACCTTGAATCCAGTGATTCACATGGGATGGGAGTCAATTATTTTTCTTTGCATTGCTGGTATGGCGTGGGGACAAATGCCTATCAATCCCGCACGCTTTCGCCATAAGAAAATTAGCAATATTTTGGTTTCTATCGCTGGCCCTTTATTAAATCTAGGCTTGGGCATTCTGTTTCTTTTAATTCTAAAATTGGATTTCAGTTTGTTCTCGACAAAAATTCTGAGTTCTGAATTCCTCTACCTGGGTGCGTCTATCAATTTGAGCTTGTTTCTCTTTAATATGCTGCCTATTCCTCCTCTGGATGGGTTTCATGTATTCAGTGAATTTTTCCCGTCATTAAAACCTTTAGAAAGTAGCCCTTTTGGATTATTAGCTTTAACAATCCTCTTGGTTAGTGGTTTTTCTTTAGGTCTGGGTTTTATCGCGAATGCAGTCATCTGTGCGGTTGTTCCCTCAATGCAGGGATGCCAAGTTGTATTTTAGATGGATGCACTGCTTCCATCAGACTTTAGTCTGCGTCTATACAGAATAAGCCTGCGGACGCAGGCTTATTGTTTTCTAGTCAATTCCGGATTTGAGATTCATTGAACACAATCTCTATTAACGAACCGCATTGGCGGAGCCTGCGCGTTAGCGCTTAGACGCCTTAGCGTTCGCGAAGCGGCGCGGATGCGCGTTAGCGCTATAGGAGGCGAAGAAAGAGAAAGAAGAGAGATTATAAATCACTTCAGAACCCCGACTTCTTAAAGAAGTCGGGGTTCTCGCATTCACGAATCATATAGGACTGCTATAGTTAAATCTTATCTATAATTTTTTTTGCAAATCAATTGGCAGTAGCATGGATTTTGTGACGGGTTTGGGATTTTTGGCGGCAACTTTGACCACTGTAGCTTTTTTGCCTCAATTGTTTAAAGTATGGCAAACAAAATCAGCCAAAGATGTTTCCCTGGAAATGTTGATTATTTTCTGTTCGGGAGTGTTTTTGTGGTTGGTGTACGGTTTTTACATTCAATCTTTTCCGGTTATTGCTGCCAACTTGTTAACCTTAATTTTTAATCTAATAATTTTATCGCTTAAAATTAAATATGAATAGGATAATCTTTTAAGGTTTTACTTGCCTGTGATGTCTGGAGTTTTTGCCGCAGAACGTCTTTTATTTACACCCGCGACGCCTGACACCGACGCCATCCGGACTATATTTGCCTTCCCGAATGAGTACAGCGTTGGCATCACTAGCCTAGGCTATCAGGTGGTGTGGGCGTCTTTGGCAATGCGCTCCGATCTTGAAGTCAGTCGCCTATTTACAGATACTCATGAGCCGCTGCTGCGATCGCCCGAATTAGTCGGATTTTCCCTTTCTTGGGAATTAGATTATGTCAATATCCTCAATCTACTGGAATTGCTAGAGATTCCGAATCGAGCATCTGCGCGTGATGACAATCATCCCCTCGTATTTGGGGGAGGACCCGTATTAACTGCCAATCCAGAACCTTTTGCTGACTTTTTTGATGTTATTTTGCTGGGAGATGGTGAAAATCTACTCGGCAATTTTATTGATACGTATAAAGAAGTTAGAAACGCTACCCGACAAGCTCAACTAAGGCGTTTGGCGCAAGTACCAGGAATCTATATTCCTAGTTTGTATCAAGTTGAATATCACTCGCCGGATGGCTCGATCCAGTCAATTTTGCCCGTAGATGCGGAGATTCCCGCCGTCATTGAAAAGCAAACCTATCGGGGAAATACGCTTTCCGCTTCCACTGTGGTGACAGAGAAGGCGGCGTGGGAAAATATTTATATGGTGGAAGTGGTACGGAGTTGCCCGGAAATGTGCCGCTTCTGTTTGGCGAGTTATCTAACATTGCCGTTTCGGACAGCGAGTTTGGAAAGTTCGCTAATTCCAGCCATCGATCGGGGATTGGCGGTGACGAATCGGCTGGGATTATTAGGAGCATCGGTTACGCAACACCCAGAATTTGAAACTCTTCTAGATTACTTGAGTCAGCCAAAATACGACGATGTCCGCCTCAGCATTGCTTCGGTGCGGACGAATACGGTGACAGTACAGCTAGCTCAAACTTTAGCAAAACGAGACACGCGATCGCTCACCATTGCCGTTGAAAGCGGTTCGGAACGATTGCGGCAGATTATCAATAAAAAGCTGACGAATGAAGAAATCATCCAAGCTGCAATCAATGCCAAAGCAGGTGGATTAAGCAACCTCAAACTCTATGGAATGGTGGGAGTTCCGGGGGAGGAACCCGAAGATTTAGAAGCAACTGTGGCGATGATGCGATCGCTCAAAAAAGCCGCACCTGGGTTACGCTTGACACTCGGATGCAGCACTTTTGTCCCTAAAGCTCATACACCGTTTCAGTGGTTTGGAGTGAATCGGGACGCCGAAAAGCGGCTGAAAAGCTTAGAGAAGCAATTGCGCCGCGAAGGCATTGAGTTTCGACCGGAAAGCTATAATTGGTCAGCAATCCAAGCTTTAATATCCAGAGGCGATCGCCGACTTTCCCATCTTTTAGAACTGACGCGACACTACGGCGACTCTCTAGGCAGCTACCGCCGTGCCTTTAAAGAACTGCGAGGACAACTGCCGGATCTCGATTCCTACATCCACGCCAGTTGGTCGTTAGATCGAGTTTTGCCTTGGAACCACTTGCAAGGACCCTTACCAGTTGCCACCCTCCAGAAGCATCTAGCCGACGCTAAGGCTCATTTTCGGGAGGCTTCACCCTGCTTAACCTAGCCTACGGGGTGATTACGACCGTAAGGACACGGATCAGCCACTTCTGCGATTTTAGGAAAACAGCGATCGCACAGATGTAGTTGTTAGAAAGTCCCGTGAGACTCTAAGAAGAGTTTTATTCTCCCAAGGCAGGCTAACAGATGGTATTCGTAAAACCTCAATTTAATCGTAAATTTGCTTCCAAACTAACTAGACCTCTTGCAAAAGTCGTCGCTGGGGTAATATGAGGTCTGAAATTATGCGCTCGCTCACCTGTCTTCTACGCTCACCCCGGGTAATTCATAAGTAAAACTAATGAAATAC
>NZ_JACJPB010000049.1:0-154737 GCF_014695825.1 Coleofasciculus sp. FACHB-542
TGAAGTTCGTCTGACTACTGAGCAAGTATTGACAATAATCCAGTTTGCTAAAGGTCATGAGACGGTCGAGCGCTGCCAGCAATGGAGCTACTGTACTGGTTATTCTTTGGATTAGCTAGACCCTACCTATAGCGGACTTGCGTAAGTCCTGTATAATCCAGTTTGCTAAAGGTCATGAGACGGTCGAGCGCTGCCAGCAATGGAGCTACTGTACTGGTTATTCTTTGGATTAGCTAGACCCTACCTATAGCGGACTTGCGTAAGTCCTGGTATTGAACCCCTCCCCGTGAACAGGGAGGGCAGGGTGGTTTCATACAGCGGTAGAAAAATCAGAATACTTTTTAGAGGCTGTATGAAAACGGATAGCTAAAAAGTATGAATCTAATCGCACAATTGCAGCAAGTCCCAGACTACCGTCACCTCCGGGGACGAAGACATGAATTCTGGTTGGTATTGTTGCTCATATTATTGGGAGCAATGACAGGGTATTGGGGCTACCGACCACTCGAAGACTTTACCCGTGTACACAGACACAGCTTGATAGAACTTTTAGACCTGGATAGGACGAGCAAGTTTCCCTCGTACTCAACGTTCCGACGAGTCCTCAAAACAGTAGATTTTCAGCCTTTAACAGACTTAATTCTTTACTTGGGCAGCCGCTTTTGTTCCACCGATGCCTGGAGAACGGCTGGCAATTGATGGGAAAAGCATTCGCTGCACGGTTACAGATTACACCGAGTCTTATCAAAACTTTATCAGTACAGTATCGGTTTACAGTCACCAACGGGGCATTGTTCTGAGAACGCAACCGATGTCAAATAAGCACATGAGTGAGGTGGCTATCGTACAGCAATTAATCTCTGAATTTTGTGGTCAACAGGTGATTTTCACTCTTGATGCTTTACACTGCCAAAAAAAACAGTATCGCTAATTATCAACAGTGGCATTGACTACCTGATTGGATTAAAAGACAATCAACCCACCCTATATAAAATGGCTCAACGCCAATCACAACGAGATATCCCACTCAGTAGTGCTACAACTGTAGAAGATATTCATTCTCGACAAGTGCAACGCGAGTGCAAGGTTTTCGCCGTTCCCCAACAACTACAGCAAACATGGACTGGAATTAAAACCTTTGTCGTTATTGAACGAGAGGGCAAACGTGATGGTCAGCCATTTCACGAGCGTCAGTTCTATATTTGTAGCCAGTCTTTATCTGCCCAACACTTGCTTGCCGACACCGTCGGACATTGGGGAATTGAAAACCGACTGCATTGGGTGAAAGACGTGACTTTCTCGGAAGATTTTCCACCCCGACGTGGTGGCAATGCTCCGGTTAACTGGGCGATTTTACACACCTTTTTCATCACGATTGCCAGATATCTCGGTTTCCGAACGATTCCACAGGCACAACGCACTCTAGCCAACCAACTCCACCGTGTTTTTTCTCTCCTTGTATGAAACCATCCTGCTACCCGTGAACAGGGAGGGGCAGGGGTGGGGTCAAACCCTACTGCCTCTCATCGAGAACTGCTAGATTAATTTGCTGGAAAACAAAAAAACCGGGTTTTATAAAACCCGGTTTCTCAAGAATTCTATTTTTCTCGATCGACAACCCACTTAAGGTTCCTGAAACGTTTCCACTTTGCCATCGGGGCCAAGAACTACCCGGATGTGGGCGTTGCGCTCGCCTTCGATGGGAGAAACAAACGGTTTCCCTGGTACTGGCATCCCGGTACGGTCAATATACTTGACTGACAGTTCTCCTAAGGGGCGAATGCGTTCGATGGAGCCATCCGGATTCAGCCGGAGATAGTATTGCAGCGGCTGTGTCAGCTCGGCGGGCGGTTTCCATTGCTGTTGGAAATAGTCCCGCACTTGTGCGACTTGAGGAATCGTGTCAAATAGCCGGTCATTCTGGGCGCGATCGCTACTGGTTTGGGCGCGATCGCTTCCAGATTCGCTGCCGCGTTTCGCTGCCGGTGGGGCAACGCTGCCGCGAGTCGCACCGGGACTCAGATCGCTGTTATTTGCAGCCGAGCTTTCCGCAGGAAGGCTGGCAAGCGACGGCAGATTGGGAAGCGGGGGAGGCGCGGCAGGAATGCCGGGGGCATTGGGGGATGCAGACTGGTTTGCACCCTCAGAACTTGAGGCGATGGAACCAGGAGCAGGAGCTGATTGCCCGATTCGGGGCGCACTCACCCCACCGCTACTGGGGATTGGCTCGAAGGGAAGATTATTGCGAATCGCCTGTCTTGGCTGTTCAGCCGGGGGTTTGGGGATGGGCGGGAAGTTACTGGGAGGAGGGGGCTGGAAAATGGCTCTTCCCTCTGGGGCAGAACGTTGTTGAATCGGGGGCAGATTGCTGAAAACGGGGTTGGAATTTCCAGGGGGATTCCGAGGAACAACGACGACCCCTGGGCTTTTGGCACTGAAAGGTGTCGGCGTAGTCACAGGAGCCGGAGATAACAAAATTGACGAAGGAGACCCCGTTGGCGTCGGCGATGGGGAAGACAAAGGAGGAGGCGTCGGCACTCCCGTCGTTGGAGTCGGCGTTATTGGAACCGGCAACACCTCGGTACCGGGCACTGGTGCCGGGGTAGTGGGTAATGGTGTGGGTGCCGGTGCAGAGGAGATGATAGTGGGACTAGGCTGCATTAGCTTCAGCGTGGCTGCTGTTATCCCCACCCCTAACAGAAAGATGGCTGCCGTCCGGGTCCAGATGGGCGGATTTTTCAACCACTGGGTGCGTTTGAGGGGAGGCAACGCCACCAATTCAGCATTGTATTCATCCAAAGCCGTAGCTAAGTCGAACAGTTGCAGCGCACTCAGCGTTACGACAGGTCCCGTTTCTTCCGTCGCCAAATGCCCCAAAAATAGGTCGTGGGACAAAAGTCCCCTCGGTTGTATATAAGGGACAAAGGTTTGAGGAGTGGGGGATTCAGGCGGCGAAAGAATGGTTGCCGCTTGGGCGGGGGCAGCAGCAGCCATCATCGGCTCGCCTACGGGCATTTGATGCGCCACCGGCTGCGATCGCGGGGATTGCTGAAGGAAGTCCTGCACGTAAACGCTAACAGCTTCGCAAAGGCTTTCTAATTGAGCGCGATTTCCGCGGATCGTCACTCGTCGATCTTCTGGCTGTCGCGGATCGTCAAAGCTTAGCTCAAATCGTAGATGCTTCAGCACGGGTTGTCCTGCCCAGCGAGACAGGGGCGAATCTTTCGCCTGGATTTCCAACGTGCAGGTGGGGGGTGTAAAGCGTCGCAAAACCATTTTGCTAATTCAGAGGATTGCTAATTGCTAAGTGTGAATTGCTAGCGGGCGCGATCCAAAAGTGCTAACCAGAGACGCCGATGACCATTGGGGCTACTGTAGAACAGGAGATCGATTAGAAGTTTCAAGGCCAAGTGGCTCAAAGCGTCGGACGATACATTGTCTTCTTCCTCCATGCGTTCCTGGTAAGTGTTGCTGAAGGCATCAAGATAATCTCCTAGTAAAGAAGCTTCGTGGGGTTCCCGGTTTTGCTCGGCTAGCTGTTCGAGCAAGGCAACGGCACGTCGGATTAGCTCTTGCTGCTGTCCGGCAAGGTGACAGACGATTAAAACAAGCGATCGCGCTTCCTCCACATCTAACTTCTTCCGCCCTCCCGAACTCTTCCGCATAGGGTTAGACTGGCGCAATCGCCACAAAGCCACCCGATCTGCCACCATTGACTCTAAATTCAATTGTGCTGCGGCTTGGAGTATCGCGTCGGAACCGATGCCTGCCAATGCTTCGAGCGCCAATAAAATTAAATCCAGTTGGGCTTTGATATTGTCCAACTGTACGGGATCTGGCGCGGAAGCAAGGGGTAAATCCTCCCAGCGGGGGGTTGGCGTCGTTGGTGTCTTCACGATGGAGGGCATATTTTTAGCTTAGGTGACGCAACTGGTAATAACTTCGCCGTTACGAGTCTTGAAACCAGACTATCGCGGTTTTGAGTAAGTTTCCTGTCGTCGCTCATGGCGAATGGCTGACTGTTTTTAAACAATTCGCCATTAGTAATTCGCTACTTAATATAGGCGATTGTGACCCCCGTGCCACCTTCTGGAGTGCCAGCTAATTCAAAACGCTCAATGAGAGGATGCTGTTTCAAGAATTCGTGGACCCCATCTCGCAGCCGTCCGGTTCCCTTGCCGTGGATAATCCACAAACAGCCTGCATCCATCGCTTGCGCGATCGCTTTCTCTAATGCCATCTCGGCATCCGGCACTCGACTCCCCCGAATATCGACGGTATTTTTGGAGGTGCGAATTGTCGGTTGTGGTTTGGGAGGTGCGGGTGGCTCTTTTGGAGTCGCCGCCGGTTTGGCTTTGGCGATGGGATCGGGTTTTTGACCGTCCAAAGATTCGATATCTTCGAGGGAGACGGTCATTTTCATTAACCCAAATCGCACGCTCATCTGACCCTCTGCGTCGGGATTGCTCAGCACTTCGGCGGTTTGTCCTAGGCGGGGAATCCGGACGCGATCGCCTGTTTTTGGTTTAAATCCCGGCTTGGGTTTGGGGGGCGGCGAGGGCAACAGATGACGTTCGGCAATTTCATTCAAGGCGTTGGTTGCACTTTGGGCATCTTGAGCGGTAGCTGGACCTTGCTGCAACCGCCGAATGACTTGGGCGATTTCTCCTTTAGCTTGAATCAGGGCTTCCTGCACAGCGCGTTCCTGGGAAAGCTTCAGCTGCTGTTCCCGTTCCTGCAAAGCGGCGGCTTTTCTCGATACCTCCTGATAAAAACGCTCTGCTTGCTGCAACAACTGACTGGCTTCTTGGGCTTTAGTTTCTTGATTGCGCCGTTGTGCTTCCAGTCCAGCAATCACTTGGTTGATGTCTTCTGAAGCACCTCCCACATAAGTTTGCGCTTGTTCGACAATTTCCCCCTTCAATCCCAACCGTCGCGCAATCGTCAGGGCGTTAGAACGTCCTGGAATTCCCCACAACAGGCGATAAGTGGGGCTGAGGGTTCGATCGTCAAATTCTACCGAGGCATTTTCAAAGCGCTCGTCTTCATATTTGAGCGCTTTGAGTTCGCCGAAGTGAGTGGTTGCAATGCTGAGATTGGCATGGTCAGCTAGATATTGTAAAAGCGCGATCGCTAAAGCACTTCCTTCTGCCGGATCGGTTCCCGCTCCCACTTCATCTAGCAAAACAAGGGAATTTGGGGTCATTCCCTCGGTAATTCGGCTGATGCGACGAATATGCCCGGAAAAAGTCGATAAACTCTGCTCTAAAGATTGTTCGTCGCCAATATCCGCCAGCACCAAATCAAACCAAGGCAATTCTACCGGCTCCCGCGCCGGGACAAATAACCCCACCTTTGCCATTAGTGCGGCTAATCCTAAAGTTTTTAGGGTGACGGTTTTGCCGCCTGTATTCGGCCCGGTAATCGTTACGACCCGAATCTCCGGCTGAACCAGTAAATCTACGGGCACGACGGCACCCCCGTTTTCGTGTCGCTGCTGCCAAACCAATAAAGGATGGCGCAACTGGCGCAGGGTGATGGAATTTTCGATTTTCGATTTTCGATTCTCGGCTGGGGATTCTCCCAACGCCTCTTCCGGGTTCCCTGGCTTTTCTGGCGGGGTGCGTTCGATAAATCTGGGAGGATTCGCTTCTAACCAATAACTGTATCTTGCCCTAGCAGCTGCCAAATCCAAAGTCGTCGCCACTGCCAACAACTGCTCTAAATCGGGTTTCACGGCTGCCACTTGTACCGTCAACGCTTGGCGGATGGCTTCTTCTTCGACTTGTTCTTGACGCCGCAACTGCCGCAATTGATTTCCCAATTGCACGATCGCATTCGGTTCGATAAATAGCGTCGCGCCGCTACCGGAAGTGTCGTGGACGATGCCGGGAATGGCGTCTTTTTGCGGTGCTTTGACGGGGATCACGAAGCGATCGCCCCGCTGTTTGATCGTCTGTTCCTGGACTGCATTGGCTTGGCGCTGCAAGATCCCCTGCAATATCTGATAAATGCGACCGCGTAGCTGCCGCAGTTGGATGCGAATCCCGCCCAATTTGGCACTCGCCCTATCAGCTACGTCTCCCCGCTCATCGATACAGTGGTTAATTTCCTGCTCTAATTCGGGATAGGTGCGGATATCGGCAACCAGCTCTTTCAGCACTGGCACATCTTCTTGATCGTCAATAATGCGCCGCAGACGCCTAACTCCAACTAAGGTGGTCGCGATCGCTAGCAACTCTTCCCCTGCTAAAATTCCCTGAAGTTCCGCCCGCTCCAGAGAATCTCCGATGTCCTGAATTCCTTCAAAACTCAACCCTGGAGAAAGACGATTCTCCAACTGGTAAATTTCCTGAGTTTGGGCGATCAGTTGCAGGCTCTCTGGCTGAGTCGCTGGGATTTGCAGATGATTGGCAGCGATCGCGCCCAACTTAGTGGCAGCAAAGGTAGACAAATGCTGACACAGGCGGGGCCATTCGAGTAATTCTAAGGTCTCAGATTGAATCAAAGCTTAAAAGCTATATCTAAATATTCAAGTGCTTATCTATATTAATTTTAAGCTCTGATTAACTGACCGCACGAGAACAAACATCCGCCAGCACCGCTTTCTTTACGCAAAGGCACCTTCCATCTCATACTGGCTTTCGGTAAGTGTCTCCCACCCGGTTTCCTCCCAAGGTTCCAGAACTCCGGCTGACTCTAAGGGAGCGATCGCTTCCAAGTGCATCAGCTCCTCTGTGTCAAAATCATCAAATATTTCAGTGAGTGCTTGCAAGTCGCGCTGCCTCATCGGCATTTGCATCACTGTGAAATAGCAAGCCAGCGCTGACTTGTTGGTAGATGCAGACATTTGCGTTCCTGATGAAGATAATTGCTTCAACCTAAAACAGGCTTTAGCTGCTTACCTCTATCCCTTTAGTGAAGTTTATTGCTCTTAAACTCTGCCTCTAGGAGGATGTTATTTATAAGCTCACTTGAACTTAACTCCAAAATTCTCTTTATAGAGAATACAAATTAAAAAAAGTTATCTTTTTTCCGGTTTTTCAGGAATGGCGGCTAGGCTAGTGATGTTTTATCTCAGTTCACGCGATGTGCAGGTTTAAGAAAGCCGTTTGATCGAGGCGAGGGATTACCTACATTTGATGAAACCAAGAGTTTCAACTTCAGGCAAACTGAGCCAACAACTGAGCCAAAGAGTGAGCCAAAGAGTGAGCTGAATCGCCAATAACGCTCTGAGATGATCTAAGTGCAGTCAGTTTAATTAATCGATGAAGCGCAAAGACGAACTTCTCTATTAAGGACTTTCTTGCGTAAGTCTTGAAACGATGGAATTTCTAACTCAATTAAGGACACTAGGCATTCATGCTGTTTAATTCAGCCAACCTACCCTACTGGATGTTTCTAGGGATGGGAGTCCTTTTATTCCTATTGGTGATTGTTTCCGGAGGAGGAGACTCCGACGTAGATGCCGACATAGACGCTGACATAGATACCGACGTAGATGTTATCGACGTAGACACCGACACGGATGGTAGCTTCAACTCCTTGGAAATTTTGGGATGGTTAGGCATTGGCAAAGCGCCGCTAATCCTATTATTAGGAACTGACTTTAGCCTCTGGGGTGTCATCGGCTGGATGCTCAATGTTTGGGTTGGTAGCCTCACAGGTGGCATCCCCTACCGTTTTTTTGGGTTAGGGGGAGTGGTGTTATTAAGTTCAATGGCAATCAGCTTGTTTCTAGGGGGGTTGATTTCTCGACCTCTGGGAAAAATCTTTGCTGCCTTTGGGGAAGATGCCAGTAGCGATCGCTTAATTGGTTGTTTCGGTACGGTAAGTTCTGCCTTTATTCCCCATAAACACAGAGGCAAAATTGGTCAGGTAGATGTCATCGATTCAGCGCGCAATCTAGTCACCATCAGCGCCACTTTACCTGATTGGGCAACTGTTCTCCCGCGTCGCAATGAAAAAGTCTTAGTCATTGAACGTTTGGAACACCACTATTTAGTCGTCGCCAAAGATAGTCCCGATCAAGAACATTGGCTAGAAAATGCACACAAAATCAAGTAGGAAATCTCTAAAAAATAGGATTCACCGCGATTCAAGCAAAGTCTATCTACGCGCTTACGCTAACCCTGAATTTAGAATTTCAATTTGCCTAGGTAGATAGGTTTCATCTGTATAGCCGAAACTTCCAATTGCTAGAGAAACTAACAGCAAACAATCAACTTCTTCAAAATTATGCTATTTTGGCTTACCTTCATTCAATCATTACCAATTGCTACCACATCTGAACTCTCGGAGCAACAATGGCAAACCGAGGCAAATTTACCCAAAAATGAGTCTACTTTAATCGCTCAAACCCTGCCTGCCCCGATACAACCAACGATTGCCCAACTGGGAAGTGGGATTGTCTTCCCAGGAATTATTGGGGCTTTGGTTTTATTACTGCTATTTAGCATTTGGGCATATACGCGAGTTTATGTTGTTACACCCAACAACGAAGCTTTTGTGAGGACAGGCGGAGTTTTTATTAAAAGTAAATCCGTTATCCTCTATGGTGGTTGCGTTGTTTTACCTGGCTTTCATCAGCTTACCCGCGTACCTTTGCGGGAAATTTCGATTGACGTTGAGCGCACCGGGAAGCTGGCTGTTCGTACTCAAGATTACCTCCGGGCAAATATGCGGGTGACTTTCTATGTCTGCATCAATGCCGATGAACAAGATGTTTTAACGGCGGCGGCTAGGCTATCTAGAGCTGGGAAAATTACGCCAGAAGATATTAAGGATGCCCTGGAAAAACGCGCAGATGATGCGATTCGAGCAGCGGCGAAAAATAAGAGTTTAGCCGAGATTGATTCAGACAAGATTGGGTTTGCTGATGCTGTTTTAAATTTAGTTCAGCAAGATTTGAAGAAAGTAGGTTTGACGCTGAACAATATTGCCATTTCAGAAATTGAAGAAAGCGATACCTACGATACGAATAACTTCTTCGATGCTCAAGGCGTGCGACTGCGGACTGAAACAATTCAACGCTCGATTCAACAAAAACGAGAAGTTGAATTAACGACTCAAGTTACCATTGAGCAGAAAGAACTGGATGCCCAAAAGCGATCGCTCCAAATCGAGCAAGAAAAAGAAAACGCCAAACAAGAGCAACAGTTACAAGTAGAAGCACTCAAAGCTCAAAAACAGCGGGAAATACAAGAATCGAAAGACAGAGAAGCTGCAACCGTGCAGCGTACCAAGATTTTGCAGCTTAAATCCGTTGAAGAAGAAGAAATTCGCAAGAAATTGGGGGTGCAACAAAGCCAAATTGAGGCAGATATTTCCCTAGAAGAACGCAATAAACAACTCAAAGTGGCGCAAGCACTGCAAAAACAAGAAGCGGAAGTTGCGGAAATAACCCGTCAACGCATCATTCAGGAGGAAGAAATTAACAAAAAACTGGCAGTACAACAAAGCCAAATTGAGGCGGATATTTCCCTAGAGGAACGCAATAAACAACTCAAAGTGGCGCAAACACTGCAAAAACAAGAAGCAGAAATGGCGGAAATTATTCGTCTACAGACAGTAGAATCCTCGAAATTGCAAGCGCAAGTGCAGGTAGCGGAGTCTGAAAAACTGTCAAGAATTGCCCAAGAAGAGGTAGCGATCGCAGTCGCCAACAAAAAACGGGAAAGCTTTGTCGCTGAGGCACAGCAAGCGAGAGCAGAATCATCTGTGACAACGGCAAGTGCAGTTGAGAAAGCCGAACGGGACAAACAGCTTTCCATTATTGCCGCCGAACGAGAAGCCCAAGAGAAGAGTATTAGCGATCGCAACGTTGTCGAAATTGACGCTTTCCGACGCAGAAGGCAAGCCGAAATCGCCCAACAAGCAGCAGAACTAGAAGCCGAAGCAATTCGCACCCTAGCAGATGCCAACCGCGACAAAGCCTTAGCCGAAGCTGAAGGTATTCAAGCCCAAATTGCTGCCCAAAATACGATTAGCGACGCTAACCTCACTGCCAAGATTATCACCACAATTTGGCCCGATCTAGCAGATAAATTGCCAGAAATTGTCAAGGCATTGGCACCGCAACCAGGAGTGATCGGCGATGCCCGAATTTACTCCTTCCCCGGCGCAAATGGCAACAACGGCAACGGTGCAGGTGACATCAACAAAATGTTACTATCTACCAGCGGTTTAGCCTTAATTAACACCTTGCTTGAAGATGGCAAATTAGGCTCATTAATTGGTCAAGTTAGTAATCTGGTTCGTAGCAACAACGGTAGCATTCCGCCAGAAGCTCTCACTGCCATGATTTCCTCAGTAGAAAAGCCAAGCCAAAATAACAACCAAGACGGTATACAAACCAGTTAAACCCTCGTTCCAACCCCTCTCCTGTAGAGACGCGATATATCGCGTCTCTTTTCCGTAATTGGCAAGGCGTTTATGTCTTCTTGTCCGAGAAGCATTGCCATATCCACCCTACTTTGGGAAGATGCCACTTACGAACGGCTGAGCCAAGTTTGAAGGGAATTTTACCCAGGCAAATCCAGCCACACGACAATGAGACGGTTAATCCTCCCCCTAATCGGGTTGCTGGCGCTTTTCACCTCTAGCTGTCGTTCTGAACGTGTGGTAGCCACCCCAGAACAAGTTGTACGCCAAAACAACCTCTGTCCCTCTCCCACAACCCAAGCTCAGGACTTCCGTGTGCTGGGTACCCGCCAATGGTCGCAGGGTGTAGTGGTACTCTATAACGCCATCTGCCCCAGCAGCGATCGCAAGCAAGCGCCGCCGCAGATATTTGGTTACAGCGTGCTTGTCAGTAAAGGAAGTGGCTGGGAACAGATTGGTAATGACAGCGCTGAATTCTTTCTGGATCGCCCACAGCTACCGCCAGAGGAGCTGGTATGGTATGGAGGCAGCAACTACTCGAACAATCAAGGTGAGACTTACGCCCTCACTTACGGTAAAGTACTCTCGCCAAAAGTTGCTGCTGTCGAAATAACCTTTGATAACGGGAAAATTCTGCGCGACGAAGCCACTAACGGTGTTTTTGTCCTAATATCACCAGGAGCTAATCATTCTTGCCAAATGCGGGTACTGGGTAAGGATGACAAAATACTGCGGCGCATCAATGATGTGAATTTTGTACAAAATAATCGGTGCTGATCGCTTTTTTGAGAATGCGATAGCGAAGCGCTGACAAGTCAGTTCGCGCTTTTGCAATTTTCACCAAATAGGGAATGCAATCGCAGCGCCTCACTTCCTATGCTTCCTCACTCAGTAGTTTTTCCTTCAGTTCCTGGCACTCTTTCGCTAACGGTATGCCTAAATCTGTAGCGATGGATAAGGCGCGATCGCAATACTCAAGAGCCAAAGCGCGATCGCCTAATTTTAGATGAAGTTCTGCCAAGTCGTTGAAAATTACAGCCTGACCCGAACGATAGCCAATTTCTAGAAAAATCTTTAAAGCCGTCTGCAACTTTTCCAGAGCTTCTGAATACTGCTCAATTTTGAATAGAGTATTCCCCAGATTTCCCAGTGCAGTTCCCTCACCGTGGCGGTTGCGAATTTCTCGTGCAATGGTCAAATGCTGCTGGATATAGTCGATGGATTCGGGATATTTCCCTAGACAGGAGCAAGCACTTCCCAAATTTCCCAGTGCAATTCCCTCACCCTTGCGATCGCCAATTTGCTGTGCAATTGTCAAACTCTGCTGGTAATAATCGATGGCTTGGAGATAATTCCCTAAAGAATAGTAAACACTTCCCAAATTTCCTAGTGCGCTTCCCTCACCCTTGCGATCGCCAATTTCTCGTGCAATGGTCAAACTCTGCTGGCAATAATCGATGGCTTGGGGATAATTTCCTAGAGTACGATAAACACTTCCCAAATTTCCCAGTGCGGTTCCTTCACTCTTGCAATCGCCAATTTCTCGTGCAATGGTCAAACTCTGCTGGTAATAATCGATGGCTTGGGGATATTCTCCTAGAAAGTAGTAAGCACTTCCCAGATTTCCCAGTGCAGTTCCCTCACCCTTACAATCGCCAATTTGCCGCGTAATAGTCAAATGCTGCTCGTAATACTCTATGACTTGGGGATAATTTCCTATAGTTTGGTAAACAATTCCCAGATTTCCCAGTGCAGTTCCCTCACCCTTGCGCTCGCCAATTTTTTGTGCAATGGTCAAATGCTGCTGGAGATATTCGATGGCTTGGGAATAATTTCCTAGAAAATAGTAAGCATTTCCCAAACCGCCATAGCAAATACCATTCCAATGATCGTTTAACTTACCTAACATTCTGTTGTACAGTTCAATCTGTTGGTGATAGTAACCCCAAATTCCTAATTGATTGTGTAATTGTTCCTTACTAGGAATATCGAGGCGAATAGAAAGGATTTGGCTAACTTCTTCCCAGAATCCTACCTCAGAGAAATGGTGAAATGCTTCCAGGTAGCCTTGCACTTTCTCTAGGTTAGAGGCATCTGGCTCTGGTTCATACGCCGTGCGCCACATCTCAGCAGCAATATAGTGATCGTCTTGCCACTCTAACCCTTGATTAGAGATTTTTCTAAGCAGTTCATAGGCTGTATTCCGAATCAAGTTATGCTGACGGAGCAAAAATTGACCCGTGTGAGTAACTGCCTCTCTAAAAACGAGATAGCGAGATTCTATAGTTCCCAGTGCAGTTGCTTTTTCTTGTTCTGTGCAACTCCCCAGCATTGACAGCCAGAATCTTTCTGGCACTGGATGCCGATAAACGGAACTGCGAAGGAGGAGTGTATAGGCATAGGGTACATCTTGCTGCAACCGTTCTAAAGACTTCCTCACCCTGTCTTTAACTCGCAGTTGCAACTCCTGATGACCAATCGCTGCTTCAATGGCTTCAAATTCTTGACGGTATTTGTTCCAGTACGCCACCACATTGCCATTAAACGGCTGAGCAAGGATTTCCCCAACAATCACTTCGATAACTAGCGGATGTCCTTCATAAGCTTTCCCCATCCGCTTGAGATAATCTGCTGTCTCTGATTCTGGCGGAATCTCCTTTTCATCTCTGTGGAACAACTTCTGAAACAACTCGAAGTGTTCGTTTTCATCAAGTCCCGTTAACCGTTCCTCATGCCAAAATCTTCGAGACTGGCAACTTTTAAACTGCGTTGGTAAATCCTGTGAAGTCAAAATCAGCCGACTTTGGCATTCCCCACCCGCCAGCAAGCGATTAAAAAATTCCCACCACCGCTCATTCTCAAACTCATTCCTGGCAGTATCCTCATCCCCTTTCCCTTTCAGCAGAAATTCTAGGGAATCTATCTGCACAAAGTAACGGTGATTTCGCAGCTTTTGCACCAAGCGATTTAGCAAGCCATCTGCATTTTTGCGCTCATCTGCCGTTACCTCTTCTCCCAGTTGGGTCAGCAGCGTATCTGCGGCGCTGACAAAATCTCGCATACCCCTATCATAAAAATTTACACATTTATACTGTTGCCAGTCTTCCCGCAACTCAACACTAGCCAAGCGTTCAGCTAAAGCGGTCTTACCTTGTCCCGCGATACCAGTAATAACTAATACTCGGCATTGTCCCCGCAACTTTTCGCTTAATTGGCGACTCAGTTCTCCTCGCTCTACCCAAGTCTCCTCGTCATAGGCACTACAAGGGATTGACGGAGTTTGAGGCTGGTTGACGGTCTTTTCTTCATTCTCACTACCCCTAACGATTTGAGAATTGCTACTGATTAACTCAGGCTTCTTATTGGCAAATAAAGTAATTAATGCAGGTAACTTGCGCTCTTCGTCTCCCTGAATATCAAAATTTTTATAAAGCTGTCTTAAATGCTGTTGGACAGCCTCTTCGCTCCCATTACAAAGCTCACAAGCGATTTTTATTTTGGTATCACCTGCCAAGATTTTCAGAAGTACCTGTTTGCGCTTAGAAGGTAGCTTATCTAAAGTTTCTTTTATTTGCCTTTCGTTCATATAAAGGAATTCTCATAAAACTGAGATTCTTCTCACTACCAATATATGAGAGTCTGTTGCCCAAAACTGTAAAAAGATGAGTTACAGCGCAATCGTTAAACGAAGACAGCCCATGAAAGACTTCAACTGCTTCATAAAAGCCCTGGAAATCACCCAGATTGTAGTGGCTCTTTTTGCTTATTCCCAGCCTTTGGGAATTGCCGCTGGTGCAGCCATTCTCGGCTACCTGTACCTAATACCCAACAACGACGAAAATGATGAGGATGAAAATCAAGACGAGAAATAACGGAACCTTAAGCAAAGAAGCGATCGCTCCGTGATTCCACTAGACTCAACCAAGAATGCGATCGCCCAAGCTAACTTAACCACCCGCTCGGAACAAATTCCTCATTGAATTTGATACTCTAACTTAAATAGTCTTGGGAACGGGAAGTTAAGAGTGGACATTCAAATTGGGCGGGGTAAGACAGCTCGCCGAGCTTATGGCATCGATGAAATCGCGCTAGTGCCTGGAAATCGGACACTAGACCCCAGTTTGGCAGATACCCGCTGGCGCATCGGCGGCATCGAGCGAGAAATACCGATTATTGCCAGTGCGATGGATGGGGTAGTAGATGTCCGCATGGCAGTTTTACTCTCTCAACTGGGGGCATTAGGCGTCCTCAACTTAGAAGGAATTCAAACTCGCTATGAAAACCCAGAGCCGATTTTAGATCGCATCGCCTCTGTGGGCAAAGAAGAGTTTGTCGCGCTGATGCAAGAACTCTATGCAGAACCCGTTAAGGAAGAATTAATCGAACGACGGATTCAAGAAATTAAGCAACAAGGCGGCATCGCAGCCGTCAGCGCCACACCAGCGGGAGCGACAAAGTACGGCGCAGCAGTGGCAAAAGCGGGTGCAGACTTGTTCTTTGTGCAAGCGACGGTGGTTTCCACCGCTCACCTCTCGCCTGAGTCAGTGACCCCCCTGGATTTGGCTCACTTCTGTCAAGAAATGCCCATCCCGGTCATTTTAGGGAACTGCGTCACCTACGACGTGACGCTGAACTTAATGAAGGCGGGTGCGGCTGGCGTGCTGGTGGGGATTGGTCCCGGTGCCGCTTGTACCTCTCGCGGCGTTTTGGGAGTAGGGATTCCCCAAGCAACCGCTGTTGCCGACTGTGCAGCCGCTCGCGATGACTATTTCCACGAAACCGGCAACTATGTCCCCGTGATTGCCGATGGCGGTTTAATCACTGGCGGCGATATCTGCAAGTCGCTTGCCTGCGGTGCTGACGGCGTGATGATTGGTTCTCCGTTTGCCAGAGCCAAAGAAGCACCCGGACGGGGGTATCATTGGGGGATGGCAACACCTAGCCCCGTTCTCCCTCGTGGTACACGCATTCGCGTCGGCACGACGGGAACGTGCGAACAAATCCTGCGCGGCCCCGCTGGTCTGGATGATGGCACCCATAACCTGCTGGGAGCCTTGAGAACCAGTATGGGCACGCTGGGAGCCAAAGATATCAAGGAGATGCAGCAAGTTGAAGTCGTTATCGCACCCTCTTTGCTGACCGAAGGGAAGGTCTACCAGAAAGCACAGCAGTTGGGAATGGGTAAATAAACTCACTGACTCATTTGCGTTCCTTAAGAAATTCCGGACTCCTGCTTAGAGGGCTGGAAAATCTAAAGCTGTCGCTTAGAATAGAGAAAGCGGAGACGAATGTTTCCGTTCACTCCTCACACCACACTCCGCCCGGACTACTGTTCGGGCGGTTCCTTTTTTGGGGTTAAAATCACCGCCAGCCAGCCAGCAGTCAAACCCACTGACTCGTCAATTATGTCTAAATGTATACCTTTTGAGTCAGAAAATGTCTGTTTTGCCTATGGTAGAATTTGCTAAAAATTAGAAACTGTTACGCTTAAGGATTTCTAGGCATGTCATCAGCCGCACAAGTTACAGACGCTTCGTTTAAACAAGAAGTACTTGACAGTGAAGTTCCCGTTCTAGTAGATTTCTGGGCACCCTGGTGCGGACCTTGCCGGATGGTTGCGCCTGTGGTGGATGAAATTGCCCAGCAGTACGACGGTCAAGTAAAAGTAGTCAAACTCAATACCGATGAAAACCCTAACGTTGCCAGCCAGTATGGGATTCGCAGCATTCCCACGCTCATGATTTTTAAAGGCGGTCAACGGGTGGATATGGTGGTGGGAGCGGTTCCCAAAACCACTTTGGCAAATACTTTGGAAAAGTATCTCTAACCAACTTTTTCCCAGCAAGAATGGATAAACCGTCAGCATAGTTACCTATTTTTGCGGGAAATCGCTGCTTATCAACCCAGACTCTCTAAGTTGAGTTGACAGTTCTGCTTGTCATTTGTCTTTTTTACTCGCCTTCTTGAACCATTCAGTAGGTTGTTTTAAATAACGAAAGATATGCACGATCTGAAAAAACCCGTTTTCTTGTAGAAAACGGGTTTTTTTGAGGAGTTCCGCCCCCTTAATGGAAGCTTCAACCTTTCTGTTAGACAGGTGCTGAAAGCCGATTAGGGAGAAAATCGTATAGGATGATACCAGTAGCGGCGATGCTGGGGCGAATCCCGTTAGAATAGAGTGCCGCTGGTGCTTGCATAAATTATGACCATCACTCCTCCTTCTAATGCCCTTGAGTCACTGCAATCAGACGTAGCCGATCTAATTCACCAGCTACCGAACCTGAAACACGGAAAATGGATACAACGGGCGCTGTCAGTGCTAGTGCGACTGGCTGGGGAGGAAATCGACCGGCTGGACTGGAAAATCTTGAGCGCTTCTATGCAAGATATGGAGCGGGCATTTCAAGTTTTTTATCCTTATCGACACGTCCGCAAAGTAACGATTTTTGGTTCGGCTCGCCTTGCGTCTGATAGTCCCGAATACCTCATGGCGGTTGAGTTTGCTCGCCGTGTCACCCAGCTCGGTTATATGGTGATGACGGGTGCCGGTGGGGGGATTATGCAGGCGGGAAACGAAGGCGCGGGAGCTGAAAAATCGTTTGGTTTGAATATTCAGCTACCTTTTGAGCAGGGAGCAAACCCGTTTATTGAAGGCGACCCCAAGCTGATTCCTTTTAAGTATTTTTTCACCCGGAAGCTGTTTTTCCTGCGAGAAAGCGATGCGATCGCTCTCTTTCCCGGTGGCTTTGGCACGCAGGATGAAGCCTTGGAGTGTTTGACGCTTTGCCAGACGGGAAGATATGGTCCTGTGCCGATGGTCTTAATTGACCGTCCTGGCGGCGATTACTGGTCGTCCTGGGATGCTTATGTTCGCAAGCATTTAGTCGAACCCGGTTTAGTGAGTCATGACGATCCAAACCTGTATACCATTACAGATAACTTAGATGTCGCTTGTGAAGCGATCAATCGCTTTTACCGGGTTTATCACTCCAGCCGCTATGTTGAGGATAAATTTGTCCTTCGTCTTAAGTCTGAAGTATCGGATGCAGAAGTTGAACAGCTGAATGCTGATTTCAGCGACATCTTGGTGAAGGGACGAATTGAAAAAACTCAGGCATTACCCCAAGAGGCAGTGGATGAAACATTGGATTTGCCTCGTCTGGTTTTGTACTTCAACCAACGGGATTTGGGGCGCTTGTACCAGATGATTTCTACGATTAACCAGATGGTAACTCCGCCACCCTCTGTAGTAGCGCATCCAGAGCTTAAGTAATGGGTTCAGTCAACTTAAATGTTGATTACTTGTGAGTGCTACCATCGGGCATTCTTGTGTTTGTCAGGTCAGTCTGGTGCAGCTTGGTCTGGTTCAAGTTGGCACGGCTCAAGTTAGTCTGTTTTAAGTTAGCGTAACTCAGGTCAGCATACTCCAGGTTCGCTTGGCTCAGGTTCGCCTGACTCAGATTCACTTGGTTGAGATTGGCACCCCTCAGATTGGCCTGCGTTAAAGTGGCATAACTCAAATTAGCGAACTTTAGGTTGGCGCGGCTGAGGTTGGTGTCACTCAGCTTAGCAAAACTCAAATCAGCCGACTCTAGGTTTACACCGATTAAAGTGGCACCGCCGAGGTTGACTTCGCTCAGATTAGCTGTACTGAGGTTGGCATGACTAAGATTGGCATCTGTAAGGTTGGCACCACTGAGGTTGGCACCATATAAGCTGGCACCCACTAAAGCTGCATCATTGAGATTGGCACTACTTAAGTTAGTGCTTCTTAAGTTGGCACCGCCTAAGTTAGCACCGCTTAAGTTAGCATTTATGAGGCTAGCACTGCCTAGATTAGCAGTCTGGAGGCGCACCAGTTTCAGAGTTGCTCCTCTCAAATTGCCATGCCTCAGGTCAACTCCTGTTAAATCTGCACTGCTGAGTTCAGCACTGCTCAGGTTGGCATTGTATAGGGAGGCACATCCCAGATTGGCCTTACTTAAGTTAGCTTGGCTCAGGTTGGCATCTTTAAAATCGGCACAATCACTCCAACTTGACTGCACTTCAACTAAACTGGCTCCTCTCAGGTCAGCACTGCTTAGGGATACACCCGCGAGGTTTGCCTGATTCAACTTCGCATTTCTGAGTTCAGTACCCTTCAGGTTTGCTTTTATCAACTTGGCTTCGCTTAAGTCGGCACCATTCAGACTTGCTCCAGCTAAGTTGGCACCGCTTAAATCGCATCCTCGACACTGTTTTGTTTTGAGCAACTGCCGAAGGTGCTGTTTTCTCAACTGCGTGATTTGGTGTTCTTGGAATAGACGAGTCACGGTGTTGAGAGTGACAAAACTTAGGGTTAGCAATGCTACAGCTGCCAGTACCCCTTGTTTTGTAGGACGCAGGAGAGTCTTGGGAATTGTGGTACGGCGTAATACATCAATCGGCTTGAGTGCTTCCAGAGCAGTGACCGCATTGGGATAGCGATTTTTACAGTTGGGTGCCGTCATTTTTTCCAGCCAGCGGATAAACTGTGGATTCAGTTTTGGCACCCTCGGCTTAAAATCGATCCGAAAAGCTTCATCAACTAAATTGCCAATTTCAGTGGATTTGGTTTGGGTGAGCAAGCAAACCAGCGTTGCACCGAGACTATATAAGTCAGATGCTTGGGTGAGTTGACGATTGAACACCTGTTCTGGCGGCATAAATCCCAACGTGCCTTTGACGGTGCTGCTGGCGGCGACTTCTCCACCTCCAATGCGAGCCAAGCCAAAATCTACCAGGTAAACCTTCAATTGTTCATCCACTAAGATATTTTCCGGCTTAATATCTCGATGAATAATCGGGGGATTTTGCTGTTGTAAGTAGACTAAAACTTCTAATAGGGAAACGGCAATTCGCTTGACTTCCTCTGGAGTAAAGTGACGTGACGTAGACAGGGAGGAAGCGGGTTTATATTCTTGAACCAGGCAAAAGCCGCTTGGGGTTTCAAAGGAATCGAGGTACTGGGGAATGCTGGGATGATTCAGACAGCGCAATAGTTGAATTTCTTGCTCGTAAGCATCATAATCCGACCAACTAGCACCGGATTGGGCAAACTGGAACTGCTTAATCACAACGTGCTGCTGGGTTTTTGTACTCGTTGCCAGACTCGTTGCCAGATAAGTGACTCGACCCCCAGCGCGATTTTGTCCTAGCTCTCGTTCTACTTGATAGCCTTGGCTAGAAAAGTCTGCTAAATTACCCATGAGCCTACCTATCGATAGATGTAGGTGGTGAGTCTTTTATAACAGATGGCTGCAAAAGTAACGGATGCGATCGCTCTGTTTTTGCTATCATCCATATCGCTCGTTGGAACCACTTGCATTGAGCTATCGATGAATCGAGCCATCGGGCATGATGGTATCTGTCAGCTTGGCTCCGGTTATCGTGACACCCTCTAAGTTGGCATCTTTGAGGTTCGCTCCCCTGAGGTCAGCACCCGTCAAGTCGGCACCTTCAAGGTCAGCCGCTTCCAGATTGGCATCCCTGAGTTTGACTCCTCTCAGGTCGGCACTCCCCAAGTAAGCATCCTGGAAATCGGCACCTTCGAGGTTGGCACCCCTGAACTTAACAATGGTTAAATCGGCAACTGCCAAGTAAGCATTCCTGAGGTCGGCACCCGTCAAGTCGGCACCGATGAGGTTGGCACCCCTGAGATAGGCATCCCGAAGGTTGGCACCCGTTAGATAGGCGTTACTCAAATCGGCTCGACTCAGATGAACATAGCTTAAGTCGCATCTGTCACAGTGGTTAGTTTCCAACAACTGCCTGACGAGATCCGCTTTAACTAAACTGGGCCTGTCTTTGACCGTGGCAAACCCCAGGGATGTTAGCACTAATCCAGCGGCAAGAATCTTGGTTTTTATGGGACGGTCTAGAGTTCCGAATGCCTTGGCATAGCGGACAATATCACTTGGCTTGAGTACGCGGCGGCGAACATCAATCGACCTCAGAGCTTCTAGGGCATCCACTGCACGCTCGAAGCGATTTTTAAGGCTGGGTGCCGTCATTTTTGAGAGCCAGTCTACAAATTGCCGACTCAGATGCGGCACCATCTGCTTAAAATCGATCCGATAAGCTTCATCAACTAAATTGCCAATTTCCGTAGATTTGGTTTGGGTGAGCAAGCAAATCAGCGTCGCGCCGAGACTATATAAGTCAGATGCTTGGGTTAGCTGACGATTGAACACCTGTTCTGGCGGCATAAATCCCAACGTGCCTTTGACGGTACTGCTGGCGGCGACTTCTCCACCACCGATGCGAGCCAAGCCAAAATCTACTAGATAAACCTTCAGTTGTTCATCCACTAAGATATTTTCCGGCTTAATATCTCGATGGATAATCGGGGGATTTTGCTGTTGTAAGTAGACTAAAACTTCTAACAGGGCAACGGCAATTTGCTTGACTTCCTCTGGGGTAAAGTGACGCGATGTAGAGACACAGGGAGCCGGTTTATATTCTTGAACCAGGCAAAAGCCAGTGGGAGTTTCAAAGGAATCGAGGTACTGGGGAATGCTGGGTGAGTTCAGCTGCTGTAGCACCTTAATTTCTTGCTCGTAAGCTTGATAGTCTGACCAGCGGGCACCCGAATGGGCAAACTGAAATTGCTTGATAACGACGCGCTGCTGTGTATTGGTACGGCTTGCCAGGTAAGTAACTCGACCCCCGCAAGGGTTGTGCCCTAGCTCTCTTTCGATTTGATAGCCTAAATCGGAAAAATCTGGGAATTCGCTCATGATGGTTAGGCGACGATAACCCCTACAAGTATCGCTACGCGGTAAGCGCAGCGTGCTGTAGGCTTTGGCACTTTTCCCACTATAGCTGCCTGTAAAAGCAGATGATGGGACATCGCTCCGACTCACTGGCGGCAGCGTCTCTAACAGCAATAGAAACTTCTTTCCTTAACTGAGTTCCCCAAAACCTGCCGAAGTTATCATCCTTAAAAGCACGGTGAGTTTATAGTTGATACTGTAAAATCGGGTTTCCGAGAGATAGCGTCTTTTGTGAAATTTGTTTGTATTTAATGATACAAACCGATGAATTGATAGCGGGTTGCCGATATCTTTACGAAAACTTTAAGAAGATTATCCGGGATATACATTTTCTTCACCTTATCTTGATGCTTTCTTCAAAAAAATTGCTTAAGATAAGTGTTTATACGGATAAATTTTGCAAGTCTATTCTCTATCTACGGGTAGATGTTAGTGTACTTACGTAAGTAAAATCGGCTAATTCATCCCCCTAAAGGCTGAAAAAGTAAACTAATGGATTGAAAAAGTACCTGACTTTTGTGGCTTAAGTAGAAAGCTGCGCTGATAACAAATAACTTTATAACGGCTCAGGAGCTGCTCTATATGCTGAAATTTAGCATCGTAATTACAACCTATAATCGTTTACCGCTGCTGCGGCGGGCGATTGAATCAGCGCTCGCGCAAACTTTGCCCTGCGAAGTGGTAGTAGCAGATGACTGTTCCACGGACGGTACCGAAGAATACGTCCGCAGCTTGGGCGATCGCGTAGTTTACTACCGCAACCCAGTCAATAGCGGTCACTCCGCTACCGTAAATGCTGGGGTTGCCGTGGCAACCGGAGACTGGATCAAACCGCTGGATGATGATGACTATCTGGCACCCAACTGTGTCTGGGAAATGGTAAAAGCGATCGCTCAACGTCCTCAAGCAGCGATTTGCTCGTGTCAAGCCGTTCAAGTTGATGTCAATGGTGAAGAAGTTACCCGCACCAAGCCGAGCGGTCCTGGCAAACTATTTTACGTGAAACAAGAGGATATCCACTACGGGATGTTGATGGAAGTAGTTCCTTTTGGGACACCCGTTCAAGTTGCTTTCAAAAAAGATGCCTTTCTCAAGTCAGGCGGTTGGGATTCGGCTTTAGATGGTAACTGCGATGACATCGACTCTTGGGTGAAAATTGCCCAATATGGGGATGCCGCATTTGTTAATCAGTATCTTACCTTCCGGACATTATGGCCGGGTGGATGCAATCAGAAGTTTTCACTGCAAAAACGGTTAGAAACCAATATCTTAATCAAGGAAAGAATCTACCCGTTAGTGCATGAAAAATATCGCTCGTCTATTCCGAAACTTGAGGAAATTAAGGCGTTTCTCAAACTGCATTGGAGTTTGGTAGGACTCAAGCAAGGAAAAATCTTAATGGCACTCAAGATGGCATATCCAGCCATGTTTTCGCTTGCCGCTTGGATTTCTTTAGCGAGAGTTACTTATTCCAGAAAAATCAATACTCAGGCTCCTACCGTGCCTCAAGAAGTTGTAACCTACAGAACGGCTTCTATTTAAACTGTAGCCGGTACAATCAGTTATCAGCTATGTTAAATAGGTGATAACTGATTTGAATAAGAATGCAGCTTCACGTATTTAATAAAATCTTGCAAGAAAGTAGGAAGCAAATAGAAGCCGATCGCCCGATCCTCTTCTTGAATGGCGGAACTGTATTAGTATTTTTGGCACTGTCAGTTTACGCAAAATTTCTGGGAAAAGGTCAAGGCATTGAATTTCTTTTTGCCGACCCCTTCTCAATCCGACGACCCTACTACGGCTTATTAACGAGTGTCTCTGAAGTGTTATGGTGCCTTTCAGGTACAGTTTGTTTGTTTAGCTTTAGCTTGCTAAACATAATTTCTCCCAATCGCAAAGCAAATCTATTTATCTTATGTTCTGCCATTGGGATTTTTGTTTTATTAGCCGACGATTTATTTCGGATTACCTTAATTTTGAGGGATGTAGCTAAGGTGCCCAAAGGGGTGATGTACTTAGTATACGGTACTGGCGCGATCGCTTATGGTTTATGCTTCTGGCGCAAACTTTTATCAACGCCTTATGTATTGCTGATAATTGCGGGTATCTTATTTGGCATTTCTGGCTTAGTGGACATCTTGCACATCAAAGGAAATGGTACTCCGGCAATGCTAGAAGATGGCACGAAGTTACTGGGAATCCTCAATATCGCATTTTACTTTTGGTACGTTTGTCGTCAGGAAATCATGCAGAGAAAGTATGGCATCAGTTGAGCAGTTGCTGTAAGTCTTGCATTAGATGATTACCTCATGTAAGGCTTTCAACAACTCTTCTGTAGTGTAGGGTTTTGACAAAACGGTTGTGACCCCAGCGCGAGCCAGCTCACTCACCCTATCGTTAGATAAGAGTCCGCTAACCGCAATAATTTTAACTTGCGGGTTAATTTTTTGTAGCGTGCGAATCGTTGTTGGCCCGTCCATAGACGGCATCATCATATCGAGGAGTACAACACTAATTTCCGTTTTATGCTGGGCATACAGTACGACTGCCTCAATCCCATCGCTCGCAGTTAAAACTTTATAGCCATAAGTTTCTAGAGATGCTTGAGTCACTTGAGAAATTGAAGCTTCGTCATCAACAACCAGAATACACTCGCCGTTTCCAGTTAACAGATTAGATGGGTTTTTTAGAGCTTGCGATGTTAATTCTCCCTCGATTGCTGGCAAGTAGATCTTAAATTCTGTGCCTTTTCCCACTTCGCTATATACATTCAAAAACCCACCGTGGCTTTTGATGATGCCAAGAACAGTTGAAAGACCCAGACCCGTACCTTTGCCAATTTCTTTAGTTGTGAAAAATGGCTCAAAGATTCTATCAAGCATCTCAGTAGGCATTCCCACTCCACTATCAGAGACACTAATCACAATATGGGAACCCACTTTTGCACCTGAGTTCATCCTGGCATAGTTTTCATCAATTACTGTATTGTCGGCGGAAATCTTCAACGTCCCGCCATCTGGCATGGCATCACGAGCATTGACGCAAAGATTGATGAGTACCTGATGTAGTTGAGTAGCATCGCCAGAAACAGGCCACAGCTCTCTTGTCTGGATATGCGTATGAATCTCGATTGATTTAGGGAAAGTTTCATTTGCGATCTTCGCAATCTCGTAAATTAGGTGCCCGACTTGGAGATTTGTCCGTTCGCCTTCCATGCCTCGCGCAAAAGAAAGCACTTGTTTAACTAAATCAGCTCCGCGTTTGGCATTCGTTTCGAGGATGGAAAGCAGCTGTTGACTCTGGCGATCCTGGATCTTAATTTGCAAAAGTTGAACTGACATCAAAATAGGCGCTAGCACATTGTTTAAATCGTGGGCAATGCCGCTAGCCAGCGTTCCTAAGCTCTCCATGCGCTGAGCACGGAGAAACTGCCTTTCTAGTTGTTTTTTGTCAGTTATATTGGTGTTGACAATCAGAATTGCTTTTGGGTTTTCCGCCTCATCGCGCACGAGCGTCCAGCGACTTTCAACAATGATTTCTCGACCAGATTTGGTCATTTGATACAACTCCCCATACCACTCTCCTTTCTCGATGAGAGTTTTTTGGGCGGCTCGAAGTTTTAATGAAATTTGCTTATGCAACAGCTCAGCAGTGTTATTGCCGAGGGCTTCTTCTTGCTTCCAGCCATAGAGACGTTCCGCACCTTGGTTCCAAAATAAGATTTGGTTGTCTAGATTTTGAACCAGAATTGCATCTGTGGCGATATCCAGTAGAGCCGCTTGTTCGCAAATTTTTTGTTCCGAGTGCTTGCGCTCGGTGATGTCCATGTTGATGCCGTTCACACGGATGGGTTTGCCGGTTTGGTCGTAATAAACTTGACCTTTGCTGGCTATCCAATGAACGCTACCATCCGACCAAATAATCCGGTATTCGATGTCATAGTCCGCCCCTTCTTCCACGGGGCGTACTAAAGCTTGAGTGACTAATTCTAGGTCTAGAGGATGGATTTTGGTGAGGAAGCTTTGATAGGTGCCGTCAAAGGAACCTGGGGGAAGACCAAAATTCGCTTCTGCGGTTGCGGAGAAAACAACTTTGCCGCTATGGATATTCCAGTCCCAGGTGCCCATGTGGGCAGCTTCTAGGGCTAACCTTAGTCGCTCCTCGCTCAGTTGTGCCCGCTCAGTTTGCTGTCGCAATTCCTCTGTTGCTTGGCTAGCTTGGAGGACACGACGCACGCGCTGGCGCAGAACTGCCCAGTGAATCGGCTTGGTAATGTAATCGATGGCACCTGCCTCAAATGCTTGATCGACCGATTCTTGATCTTCAAGAGCTGTAATCATCAATACGGGTGTGTTCCGCGATCCTCCAGGGGGGCGACTTTTTTCAGCAGTTCCCGTCGCTGTAGGAGAATCGCCAAACTTCTCTCCACGAGAATCGCCCTCTGGAAGGGTACGCAATAGATGACAGCAGGTAAAACCATCCATCACTGGCATCATGGCATCCAGCAGCACAATATCTGGGTGTAGGCGCGTGTAGGCGGCTAAACCTTCCTCTCCGTCGCTTGCTTCTGCTACCTCGTATCCGGCTTGTTCCATCGCTCGGCGAAGTTGAAGCCGCATGAATTTGTCGTCATCTACAACGAGGATGAGGGGAGTATGTTGATTAGCGTCGGTGGTGTTCATAGCTAATTTGGCTGGCGTTGAGAGTGCAAATCCGCCTTAACTTGTTCATACTCAGCTTCAAGCTGCGGCAATTTGTCTAATGCATTTTTAATATTTCCAGTCCGAGCCATGATTTCTAACTCTTTACAGAGTTGGGCGAGGGTTGTGGCACCTAGGGTGGCACTGCTTGACTTGAGGGTGTGAGCGGTGCGTTGCAACTGGGGTGCATTTGCTTGGGCAACTGCGATCGCGATCGCTTCCAAGAGTTTTGGCGCATCGTCGAGGTAGCAATCGATCATCTCTCCTAAAATCGCCTCGGCATCTTCACCGACCATTTTGCGAAATGATTGCAACACTTTGGCATCAATAGAAGTGCTGAGGACGGAGGGCTGAGGACTGAGTTGGGGAGTCGGAAGGGAGGGGTGAGGAGGTGACGGGATGACGGGGAGAATTCTCCCACTGTCTATAGAAGGACTAAGGACTGAGGGCTGAGGACTGAGTTGGGGAGTCGGAAGGGAGGGGTGCGGGGGTGACGGGATGACAGGGGGAACTCTTCTACTGTCTATTTCTTCCTCAGTCTGGACTAAGGCGCGATCGCTCTTGGATTCGCTAACGTGCTGCTTCGCTAACAATCCTGGTTCCTCAGCCTCACTTAAAGGCTGACACTTGCTCAAAGCTTGGATGAGTTCCTCGGTTCGGATCGGTTTGCTTAGGTAGTCATCCATGCCTGCCTTTAGACATTCTTCCCGATCTCCTTGCATCGCATTCGCTGTCATAGCAATGATGCGGGGACGAGAAGCAGGCAACCATTCCCCAATGATGCGGCGAGTCGCTGTCAATCCATCCATTTCTGGCATCTGCACATCCATCAGTACCACGTCATAGGATTGGCGATGTAGAGCTTCTAGCACTTCTAATCCATTACTCGCAATATCTGCTCGATAGCCCATCTGTGATAGTAAATACAAGGCTACCTTTTGATTCACAATATTGTCTTCTGCTAACAGAATCCGCAGGGGAAATTGTGCCCCTCTTTGGGGATTTATTGCCGGTATATTTGAGCGCGAGGGCTTTACCTGGATCGGCTGTTCCCCCAAGATATGGCTCAAGACATTATAGAGATGGGATTGTTTAACGGGTTTGGTGAGGAATGCCGCGAAATCGACGGCTTGGACATCATGACTCCTTTCTGGCCTGTCGATGGAGGTCAACACAATTAAGGGTAATTTTTCATAGTTAGGCAGCTGACGGATTTTAGCCGCTAAAGTCAGACCATCCATGTGTGGCATTTGCATATCCAGAATGGCGATATCAAACGGTTCCCCTAAGTTCAACCAGTCGAGGGCTTCAAAACCAGATTCAGCCGCCCAAGTCAGCATTCCCCAAGATTGGGCTTGTAGCGTCAATATTTGGCGATTTGTAGCGTTATCATCCACGATTAGGAGCCGCCTTTCATCTAACTGAGGTTGAGGATTTTGAGAAGCGATCGCAGAGACATTGGGAGCTGATGCCGCAACAATGGTGAAATAAAAAGTAGAGCCTACGTCTGGATGAGGGCTGTTAGCGACCGAGAGCGTAGCAGGGGATGTAGGCCCTAGCGGTTTTGCCGCAACGCTTTCGCCTTCTTGAAGGGGAGAATGAAATTCAGGGTTGCTCTTTGCACCCGGAGCTTTTTTTATTGTAGGTTGCCAGTTAGAAGGAGGATTTCCCGCGATCGCTCCCAGGCTCTCGACCCACATCTGACCGCCCATCATTTCGCTCAGATGATTGCTAATCGCGAGTCCTAACCCAGTCCCCCCATACTGGCGAGTTGTGGAAGCATCGACTTGACTGAAAGATTTGAACAGGCGGTCTATCCGGTTTGCGGGAATCCCAATGCCGGTGTCTTTAACCGCAAATTGGATTTGGTAATCGGGCAATGCGTGGGTTGGCTCGTGACTGATTTCCGATTCTTCCTGAGCGATCGCCTCTTTTGCACTGACCGATACAATTACCTCTCCAGTTTGAGTAAACTTGACCGCATTACTGAGCAAATTCACTAAAATTTGGCGCAACCGGCTGGCATCTCCCACAATCGAGAGTGGGGTTCCTGGATGAATTAAATATGCTAATTCCAGATTTTTTTCGGCTGCTTTGAAAGCTAATAAATCGAGGGCTTCTTCAACACAAACTCGCAAATTAAAAGAATGCTTTTCTAATTCCAGCTTGCCTGACTCAATTTTAGAAAGGTCAAGAATGTCGTTGATTAGCGTTAGCAATGCATCGCCACTGCTTTGGGTGGTTTCCACAAAATCTCGCTGCTGAGGAGTTAACTCAGTGTTGAGTAGCAGTCCCGTCATGCCGATAATTGCATTCATCGGGGTGCGGATTTCGTGGCTCATATTGGCGAGGAATTGGCTCTTAATGCGAGTCGCTGCTTCAGCCGCTGCTTTTGCCTTTTCCAGTTCCAAATTCGCCTGGGATAACTCCTGAGTACGCTCGACGAGTGCCAGTTGCGCGAAATATCGCTCGGTAATATCATCGAATATCCAGAGGCGACCGGGCACGTCGTGTACCCGCGTCGCCGTGCTAGAGATACTCAGGGTTTTTGGCGTGTCGCCTTTGAACACCCAGATCCAGTTGCGAATGACTGCTTGAGGTTGGGAAAAAAACTTTGCTGCCTGCGCCACGATTTCCTGTTGATTATCAGCGCTCGTGCGTAGCAATGCCATCGCCTGAGCTAGCACGGGGGGTTCTACAGCCCCTGGGGTGAGTCCCAGTTGCTCGGCAGCGGCTTGATTGATCCACCCTTGCTCCCCACTTTCATCTACAAATACCACTCCCTGATGGATTGTCTCTAACATGGCACCGAAGCGGGCTTGTAGATTCTCCAGCCGCAAGGTGGTATCGCTGAACTGTAGAAGGGTGCGTAACTCGCCAAGTAGCGACTCAATAAATTGGCGCAGACGTGGGGAGATACTGGTCTGGCGATGCCAGATCAGCAAAATTGCACCGCTATGGGGCGCTGATAAAGTCGTGCCCCTACCGGGATACTGAAATGGAAGGATGGCGAGGGATTGAGTCCCTTTAGCGACCAAGACATGAGAAGCACCGGGAGTAGCAGGGTAGTTTGGATAGTAGAGACAGCGATTTTGAGCGATCGCTTTCTCAAACAAGGTGGGCGTTGTCAGTTGATCTGGCAGCGCCTGCTGGGGAATACACACCAAGGCTTCAGCAGTGACATCATCAAGTTGGCGTAGCGCGATCGCTGCGTCGGCACAAACAAACTCCCGCAGTAAGATCAGGGCTTGCCGGATCGGTATATCGGGAGAATTTCTGGTATCGGTATTAGTAAGAGTAGTCAGCACCGATTGGGACGCCAACCGCCACTCGATTCCCCGCAGAAAAGAGCCTACAAATGTTCCGAACACAGCCACACTGCCCAGCTCAAGTGACTGGCGGGTTAGCCGCCAATCGCCATGTAGCAGTCCCAACAACAGAATACAAAGCCCTGCGGCGGGTGCGACTTGCACCGCTGGTAGGGGCAGTAGCGTGCATATTGTCAAGATGACTGGGGCGACCATCTGCATAGGCTTCCATCCATCCAGCACGCCCAGTCCTACGAAAAAGAGGGTTAGCCAGATTAGGACGGCTCTAAAGGTCGGTAGTCGGTCAGGAGGACAAAGCAGCAACCGCGATCGAAGAAGATTTAAGTTTAAGCGGCGATACATTGGGCAATTGCACTCGTTACCACGTCGGGAGCGCTGATATGCGGTAAGTGTCCTCTAGCAGCGATATTCATCAGCTTACCTTGAGGAATTTTATCTGCCATGTACTGACCAACTTCAGGCGGTACCGCAATATCATCGCTTGCCTGTAAAATCACAGTCGGTACATTCAATCGTGGTAAATCATCTCGGTGGTCAGACTGGAAAATCACTTTAGCGACCGCTTGCGCGATATCTGGACGGATAGCGGCTAGCGTATTAGCAAACTCCGCTGCCAATTCAGGTTTATCCTGAGTAGCCATTGCGATCGGCGCAAAACCGCTAGCCCAAGCATAGTAGTTGGTTGACATGGCTGCATAGAGTGTATCTAAGTCAGACTGCTCGAAGCCACCAACATATCCGTCATCGTTGAGATAACGGGGGGACGCATCTAGAAAGATCAGTTGGCTAAAGCAATCAGGCTCGACTAATGCTGCCAGTAAACTAACCATCCCACTGACCGAGTGCCCCACCAAGATGCTCTTGGTTAACTTTAACTCGGCACATAAATCCAGCAAATCCTCAGCATAGCTGTATAAGCTGCTGTAGCGGCGCGGACTATAGGCAGAAAAATCTGACTTACCTCCCCCTACATGGTCGAACAGCACAATGCGAAAATTAGGCGCGAAGGCTGCTACCTGATGTCGCCAAGCCGTCTGATCCGAGCCAAAACCGTGGGCAAAGATAATTGTCTGGCTGCCATCACCCAGCATTTGGACATTATTACGCTGCATGATGCTCGTTGCCATAGGTAGTTACTCCTTCTCTTTATTCCCTTAATGCAAGACAAAAACTGTACCGAAACCAAACTAAAAGACTTACCTCATTGAGGTTATATTTTAGCGTTCCCTAAAAGCTCAGATATGTAACAGCAGCCATGCGAGAAGCTGTCAATTACTATACCGACTTTCTTAACGCGGTTCCCAAGCCGGAACTAAAGACAATAACCTAACGATCCTTTAAATATTTTAGGTTGAGGCATCCTAAGCCTAATGCAAAAATAAACAGTAACGATAAAACGAACATAATTTAAGCTGACCCAAGGACTAGATTACATAATTTCGCTTGATTGTCTTCCCAACCCTTTGTTCTTCCAACTCTTTTCAGATGCTCAAGCTATCTATTCGTCTACTGTATTCCTTGAAATACAGAAAGCTTCAGTCCAAAGATAAATCAAACATATTTCCCGGTTCCCTGGACTCGTTTGCTAAAATTTATTTATACTCAAATACATAAAGATTTACAAAAACTTAACTATTTAAATCCGTTGTGTTTTTCTATTATAAAATAATCACAACTAGCTTGAATAAAAATGCGAAATCATCAAATAAAAAAAATCTGGCAAGACCTCAAAAAGCAAATCATAGAAGACCGCTCCGTTCTCGTTTTTAATGGTCTAGTGCTGTTACTGTTTCTGGGAATGACAGTCTATGTCAAAATGGCAGGCACCTACTACGGTTCAGACTACTATGCCAGAGTTAATTTCATAAAACTTCTATTTGCTGAACCTTTTCGTAAAGACATCCCTTACCTGGCTCTTTTCACTCACTTTTCAGAAATCCTCTGGTGCATCTCTTTAACGATCTGTTTATTTAGCTTTACCTTACTAAAAAGAATTCGTCATAGTCACAAAGGCGATCCCTTTATCCTCTTCTCTGCGATCGCGCTGACTATTTTTCTATTGGATGATATATTTCGGCTCACTTTGACGCTGGATTTATTAGTGGGTATCCCAAAGGTGATTATGTATTCCCTATACGGTCTTGGTTTAGTGAGCTATATCGTTGCATTTTGGCGCAGAATATTATCAACACCCTATATTCTGTTGCTAGTCGGTTTTAGTTTATTTATAATCTCAGGTATGGCAGACTTATTGCCTATTAAGGGTGAAGGAACTCCAGTTATTTTAGAAGATGGAAGCAAAATATTAGGCTTAGTGAATATTATTCTCTATTTTTGGGACGTCTGCGAAAAAGAAGTGATGCGATCGCGCAACCTATCAAATGAATAAATTGCTTTATAACTATTTTTCCTTGTAAGGCTTATTTATAATTTCTAATTCAGTTTATACAAGCCAAATTCGCTACGAATTGATTTCGTTATAAATCGATAATTGAAGGCTTCTCTTATCCGAGATCGGAGGCTTAACGTGATTCCCGCCTTAGCACCAAATAAAGTGTCGAAACCTGTTGGATAGAGATTTTCTCCATTTCCAATAATATAAACAGCACCTTCAAAGGGTAATTCCTTAAGTCTTTCTCCCTGCTTGATCTCGGTTGATTTATGAGAATCAAGACGAATAAGAGAAGTTAGCTTGGCATCTTCCATCTTTTCAGGCAAATTATACAAATCGTACCGGACAATTCGGCAGCTTCCACACGAGCTATTGAAAGCATATTTTTTGTAATATATGAGTTGGCTACCCTCCTGATATACATAGCCCTTATCTACAAACCATCCATTAGATTGTGGATGCTGATTGACAAATTCTGCCAAATGCTTACTTACACAGTCATCGGCATCAACAGCATTATATGAGAGGGTTTTAGCTGTTGAGCATAGATGAAACCTGCCATCACTTTTTGCAACTTGTCTAAACACTTATCAGCCAAATCAGGAGCTGTCTATTTCTCCATAGCCGCAGTTTTTAAAGCTGGATCTGGCGGTAGTAAATCTACTTCAATGTAGGTAATGTGAGGATGATTCAACTCAATATTTTGGTTTTTGTGACAAACAAAAATCACCCTAAAATCTGGTGAAGTTTGATTGCAGATTGACTTGATACATCTTTCAAATAACTTAAGAACGCGCTCCCAAGAATTTGAAGATTGCTAACTTCTGAGCGGTATAACAAAAACAATCATACTGACACCTTAAGAATTAATGCCATAAAGCATGGTCACAAAGCAGGGTTACAGAGAACCAAGACTACTTTGAGCTTGCTGAAAGCGTTTTGAATTCTGCCATCGAGCAGCCAACAAGACTCCCAGTAGTAAGATGCCGCCGAAGAAGTAATGAGAGATAAACACCCTGGATACTAAATAACTCAGAAATTGAGCATTTCCTGGTTTGAAGTAAGCCAGAGTATAGGTAACAGGCAACGATATCAATAAAATGCCTAATAATATTAGGCTAGACCAAAGCTGTTTATTAGGGACTGCTAATTTGTTGCCTAGATAGAGAGATAAAGGTAGTAGCAACAAGAGATAGTAGTGAGTCCAAGAGATAGGACTTGTAAGCAGTGCTAAACAAAGGACAACAGAAAGCTCTAAATTTTCTTCTTCTAATGTGACAGGTTTTTTTGAGCGCCAGCAAATCCAAATAGTCCCACCAAACAGCAGTGAGAGCAATGCGTACCGCACCAGTTTGAACCCCAATCCTACCTCTAGAGGCAGCCACTTAGTAAGACCACCGTCAGTTAGCAAACGAGCTAAGAAGCTATCAAGTGACTGACTGTTGTAGGCGGCGATTGGCTTTCCAGCGTAAGGCTGAATGCACATCTCAAACCAAGTCTGATGTAAATCGACTCCGAACAAAAGGATTGATGCTCCGACAATTGCCAGTAGCGCTGCACTAAACCCCGCCACTACTCGCCATCGACTTCTCATTACAAAGTAAACACCAAAAAGGAACAAGGGAATTTTAATCAAAGCAGCGATCGCTAAGAGCGCACCCGTCCAAATTTCGCGTTTAGCCTGGATGCAAAAAAAAGCTGCGATTAGCAACAACAAGACAAAATGAGTCGAATTTCCTTCTCGCAAGTTGTAATAGAGAGGACCATTAATCGCAAATAGTCCGAGTAGGGCGATTTTTTGTTTTCCGGTTGTTAGTTCGCCGAGCTTGATTAGTAAATAGTAAGTGAAGAGAATCGCAATGCAACTTAAAAACATCAGCAGAACGTGGGCGTTTTGCTGACTCAATAATGAAAAAGGAGTAAATAAATAGGCGATTATTGGAATATTTACAAAAGTTCCAGCCGGACAACCTGGTTGTCCTAAGCAATTTTTATCCGGTAGGTATAAATCAGCAGGATTTTCTAGTATCAGACGACCTGCCGGGTAATAAGCTTTGTCGAAGTCAGCAAATAAATTTTGTGCAGGTGGATTAGAAATATTCCATAAAAATAGCATCATAAGTAAGACAGGGAATCCATAGCCTAACCATAAATTCCATCGCTTTTTTAAGTATTTATCAGCAAGGCTATTTAGCCCAACTGCCCCTAAGATTAAAAGAATGAAAATCAAGTAATTTTTCATAGAAAACCTGATTTAACTCCTATAAATGCTATAAAAAGTTCTGAAGATAAGGTCAGACAAATGATATCTCAGCTCGTGAAAACATAAAGTTGAGGATTATGACGCCTATTAAGCCTTTGGTTATTACCCAAATGTGTCTTTGATTCTATGAACTTGAAGGAAATTTAAGCTTTTCTCAAAGGTCGAATGTTGATGTCAGTTACTTCGGCGGTGCGGGGCAAACTGAGGGCATTGAGTACCACGGCGGCTACATCTTCTGGTTGCAGCAAGCGATCTGGCTGGTATTCTCGACCCTCCATCTCTTGAACCGATGCTTGCATGGGACTAGCAGTGCGTCCGGGGTAGATACTGAGAACGCGCACGCCATCTGCGTTGACTTCTTCTCGCAGACTGTCAGCGATCGCTTTCAGTGCATGCTTGGTTGCAGCATATTGTCCCACACCGCCTCTGGCATTCAAACCCACGGTCGAGTTGAGGAAAGCGATCTGACCCTGACGAACTGTTAGCATCGGCAATAAGGCTTGTGTCAGCGCATAAGGAGCGCGAACATTGACACGGTACTGCCAGTCAAAGTCTTCTAGAGAGGCGGTTTTCATCTGCCCTAAGGTAATAACGCCAGCACTATGAACGAGCAGATCAACCTCTCCTACATCTTGCTCAAGACGAGTTTTTAGCTGCTGAATGTCTTCGTCTAGTGTCAGGTCAACTTGATACAGCAGAACTTTGGATGCAGTTGCTTTAGCAGTTTCGGCAACTGCCTCTAGCGCTTCTAAATTACGTCCCACCAAGCAAAGCGTTGCTCCTTGTGCTGCCAAACCGAGAGCGATCGCTTTGCCAATTCCGCTACTCGCTCCCGTTACAACTGCAATTTTGTCTTTTAAGGCTGACATTCAATTTTAGATGCAAGGATTTGGATTAATCTCAACTGACGGCTGCTGATTTTAAATACTCTTTCAATAAATCATGTTCTAGTAAAGCATCTGCTGCTCTTTTAATCTCATCAAATGCTAAACCCGACCTGTCTGCTATGTCTAGCAAGGTATGATTGCCATCGGCTAAATTCAAAACCCACAAAATTGCCATTTCATTCAGTGCCCCCTCTTTCTGCCCGCCAATTCCTTTATATAGACCCCTTTTTCCCAGTCTCGGCTCGCATTTAGGATTTTGATTTAAGTAAGTCCCATTGCCTTCCAAAACGTGGAAAATTGACAAACATTTAGAGAATGAGTCAGCCAGATATTGCGGTTGCACAAAATCTAGATTATCTGCCGATGTGTGATATTCGGGAAACTCACCGTGCTGCGATCGCATAAAACAACCCACAGCCAGATTGAACCCCGGCGAACAATACTGCCGCTCATCGTAGCCATAGGGGAAGAAATCTATAATCTCATGCTCTTGCCCCGAATGCTTTAAAACGTGAAGGCTGGCTCTATCGATTTGAGCATCACCTTGGCGGCTTCTCTTATAAGTAACTTTGCCTGGATCTCCCACACATGTTAGTACCAATCCGTGTTTAATTTTTTGGGCTTGGGCTTCATTTAAACACAGCCAAGTAATGGAACCAATCGTTCCCGGAATAAATAGAAATCGGTAAGAGTATCTCAGAGAAATCGAGCTGAGATGTTTTGCTAAATAGGCACTTAGAGCGATGCCCGATAGATTATCGTCGCAGAGAGATGGATGACAAGCATGGCAGGAGATTAAAACTTCGTCTGGGCTTTCTCCCTTGATGTAATACTCGCCATAAGTCAGGCTTCCCGGTTCTAAAGATGAATCAATGCAGACTTCATATTCTTCATCTTTTAGTTCTAAAAATTGCTTGTGGCTCAAACAAAAGCCCCAAGTTTCTTTATAATAAGAAGTCCGATAAGGAATCCACTCAGGAGTATCTGGTAGGGTAAACAGGTGTTCTTTCAGTTCCTGAAAGGGCATTTTTTTCCGAACCGGCACGCTGTAATTGACAACATGCAAGTTAGATTTTTGGAAGTCTACGACTCGCTCACCTTGGGAATTTTTGATGTAGGCATCTTTAATATTCCACTCTTTCGGAACTGTCCAGTCGAACACTTCCGTTCCCGTCGGTACCTCGTGAATTTCTAAAGGAATGAGTTCTTGAATAATCTTGAGAGTTTCTCGAAAGCCATTTCCTGTAATACTGCGGCAAATCGGATATAGCTTTGAGATCACCTGGTACATCTCGTTGCCAATCTCATTAGGGTTAAGAACTCTCTTCAGATCGGTGAGGTTCACAGCTTTAAGCCTCTTTTGCAAAAAATCAAGGGCAACTCGAACGTCCTTAATACTAGCTTCAGCACCCGTAAAGTTAGCACTGATTTTAGCGACCTTTACAGGGTTGTTAATTGCTGCATCAGATGGCAATACATCTGAGTCGGTCATTTCAGCTCTCGGCGATCCCCCCCATTGCCTTTTAAAAAGGGATTGGGGGAGATCCTAAACCGAAGAGGGCATCATCTGGATCGGGAAGTGTTCGCTGAATGCTCGTTAACTTCTAACGAACAGAGTTTAGGACTTCCGCCGGAGGTTGGAACACAAGCCCCTCCTCACTGGGTGGTGGCTCGTTCTCGTAGAGCGCAATGACGTCATCAGGAATGCGAGCGAGATCGCTACCCCGCATGAGTTCTCTGAGCGTAGTGCCCTGAGGCGCGGAGTCGAGATTCGGTGCGCCGCCCTTAGCGATAACATCGTCGAGGTGTACGGTTCTGAAGTCGATGCTAAAGCGCGTGCGTCCGGAGGTGTTGGGCACTGTCCAATGCAGCTGTGCGCCAGAGAAGAGGATGATTCCGCCTGGTTTGGTAACGACTCGGAGCTGCGGATCGAGATCGACGTGTTCTAATGGACGGGGCTGCTTCCGGGTATCTTTCTTGATGTGCTGGGCGGCGTTTTTCCGCCCCTCTCGGTTCCACTCATAGTGGTTGTACTCGCTAGAGCCATTTTTTACTGGCTGGCTCCAGTAGCGGGGCTGAAATGCCATCGAACTCTCGGATTCATAGTCGTAGATGGGAAGCCACCAGTTCATCTGGCAGAGGGGAGCGGCGTACCAGGTGTCACGATGCGGGTGCAGCGGATAAGCAACCCCTGCGTTGAGGTAGGTGCCATCACACACAACCCTCATGCGCGGAACGTCGAAATAGGTTTTGTTCATTTCGCAGCCAAGATCCTCTAGCAGTTCCCGAATCAGCTGCTTTGACTTGGGGTGATGGATAAATCTGGGCTTGAGCGGAGCGACAATCTCCACAAACTTTTCGACGGGGAGGCTAAATTGTGCTTCTCGTGGATCTAGAGAACCAAACGCTTCTTGGGTAAGTTCGCGAGCTAATTCGCACAGCGCGATCGCACTTGGACGGGGTGAGAAGACGAAAATCTGCCCGTTGAAAAGATGTTTTCGCCTCACCTCATCGTTAACATCAGAATCGAAAAAGATTGTGTTCACTTTGCTATTTCCTTAAGGGTTGTAGCGCTCCATTCACTCTACATTATCCAAACATTGAGCGGGTAGTTCTGTATCGAACAACTCGCTCAATAGTTAGAAAAAAATTATGCCCCGACAAGAACATAAGAGCTGAACAAAGGCCAGGATAAATCTTTTTCGGAAATTTCACTGACGGGTAAGGGCCATTCAATCCCCAGGATGGGGTCGTCATAGTGCAGCCCGCGCTCATACCCTGGTGTATAAAACTCGCTCATCTGATATACCACTTCGGCGTCATCGGTTAGGGTTTGGAAACCGTGGGCAAACATTTCAGGAATATACAGGGCACGTCGGTTTTCAGCGGTTAGTTCGATGCCAACATGACACAAATACGTGGGCGATTCTGGACGCATATCGACGATTGCATCGTATATGGCACCACGGGTACAGCGAACTAATTTTGTTTCGCTGGCGGGGGCTGCTTGATAATGCATACCCCGCAACGTCCCTTTTTTGTAGTTCACGGATAGGTTGCATTGGGCAACGTTTGGCTTTAATCCACGATCTGCAAATTCATTGGCACAAAAAGTCCGAGCAAATAATCCTCGATTATCTTCTCGTTGCTCTATGTCAATAATAAAGGCACCCTTGAGTTTGGTTTCGGTGAATATCATAGGTAAACTTGCACTTCTGGAATTGGGACTACAAATTTGCCTCCCCACTCTCGAATAAATGCCATCTGCTGCATAATTTCCTCTTTGAGGTTCCAAGGCAAAATTAGCAGGTAGTCAGGCTGTCTTTCGCGGATTTCGTCGGGGTTGAGGACGGGGATATGAGTGCCGGGTAGAAAGGTTCCTTGCTTATGAGGGCTGCGATCTACCGTAAAATCAACAAAGTCTGTGCGAACTCCACAATAATTTAGGAGGGTATTGCCTTTGGCTGGGGCACCATACCCTGCGATCGCTTTCCCTTGTTGTTTCGCTTCAATCAAAAAAGTCAGTAGCTTGCGCTTGGTTTCTTTGACTTTTTCTCCAAAGGTCAGATAGGTGTCTATCTTATCTAAGCCTGCCTGGGTTTCCTTGGATTTTAATTGATTGACGCGATCGCTCATGGCTGGCTCAGCCGCATTGTCATGCTTGCCGTAAATTCGCAGCGAACCGCCGTGAGTCGGGATTTCTTCGACATCAAATAAGGTCAAACCGTGAGCGGCAAAGATTTTTTCGACGGTTAAGAAGGAGAAGTAGGAAAAATGCTCATGATAAATTGTGTCAAACTGATTTTGCTGCATCAGCTGTAACAAATGGGGAAATTCCATTGTCAAGATGCCATCTGGCTTCAAGGCTATCTTCATTCCCGCTACAAAATCATTCACATCCGGAACGTGGGCGAGGACGTTGTTGCCCAACAACAGATTGGCTTGCTTCCCCTCTGCTGCCAGTTCCTTAGCTGTTTCCACCCCAAAGAACTTGACTAAGCTGGGAATTCCTTTTTCCTCTGCGACTTTTGCTACATTTGCCGCTGGTTCGATTCCTAAAACCGGGATTCCCTTTTCATGGAAATACTGCAACAGGTAGCCGTCATTACTAGCAATTTCAATGACTTGATGATTTTTGTCAAACCCAAACCTTTCTACCATCAAGTCCGTGTAAGCTTTGGCATGACGCAACCAACTGTCTGAGTAAGAAGAAAAGTAAGCGTAGTCTCCATCCCCAAAGATATGATCGGGAGATTCAAACTCTTCTAGCTGCACCAAAAGGCAACTTTCGCAAACATAGGCATGAAGTGGGTAGCTTTTTTCTGCCCGACGCAGCTGTTCTGGTGTTAGGTAGTCATTGGCAATGGGTGACATCCCTAGATCGGCAAAGGTATGCTCAAGGGATTTGCTGCAAAAACGACACTTAGCGATCGCCATGATTTAATAACTCCTTACTCCAGAAAAAATCTCGATCAATTTGTTGGGTGCGAATCAGGTACTCTAGCTGCTTCAAGCGAGTGAAACCTCGGAACAAGAAGATGTCTTCAGTCAGATCAATCTGCTTGAACAAATCGAATAACTGCTGGGCACCCCGTCGGGCATCCCATTCACACTTAAATCCCGGTAGGGTTTTGTTAATCTTCTCGAAAGAAACTCGATAGCTGCGGTTGTCCGAGCCATTTTCTCCAAAGGTTAACTGGCATCCTTGGAAGACTGAGGCAATAATTTCCGCAATTTCTTTAACTCGATAGTTATGAGCGGTGTCCCCGACGTTAAAAATTTGGTTGTGAACAATGTCGCGAGGTGCTTCTAGGGTACAGATAATTGCCTTACAGATATCAAGGGCATGAACCAACGGACGCCAGGGAGTTCCGTCACTGATCATCTTGATTTCTTTCGTTGTCCAAGCTAAGCCCGCCAAGTTGTTTAAAACAATATCAAAACGCATTCTCGGAGATGCCCCAAAAGCGGTGGCATTTCGCAGAAAGGTCGGAGAAAAATCGTCATCGGCGAGTGGCTTAACATCTCGTTCTACGAAGGTTTTACATTCCGCATAAGCAGTTTGGGGATTGACAGGAGACTCTTCAGTCACATCGTCCTTTGTTGCTACGCCGTAGACGCTGCAAGAAGACATATAAACGAAGCGCCGCACACCCGCTGCCTTCGCGAGATTGGCAAGGCGAACTGAACCTTTATGGTTAATGTCGTAGGTGATATTGGGTGAGAGTTGTCCGGCGGGATCGTTGGAAAGTTCTGCCATATGAACAATTGCCTCGACCCCCTCTAAGTCTTCTGGTGTGATGTGCCGCAAATCTTTGTTAAGGGTTTTGGCAGTTAAATCGGTGGCGTTATACAGCCAACCTACTTTGTAGAAGCCGGTGTCTACCCCAATCACTTCGTGTCCGCGTTTCATCAAAAGGGGCGCGAGTAACGAGCCGAGATAGCCTTCTGTTCCTGTTACTAATACTTTCATTCGTTCAATTCCTAAACGCTAACAGTTGTTTGTAGGGGTTGGGGTTCCGGAATTTGCTCTACGATTGCTTTGCCAATTTCCAGGGAAGAGGTAGCCGCGGGGGAAGGCGCATTGCAAACGTGGACAGAGCGATCGCCTTTAACAATTAAAAAGTCGTCTACTAACTTGCCATCGTTCATCAAAGCTTGAGCGCGAACCCCAGCGTGGGTGGGAATTAGGTCATCCGACTGCACTTCCGGAATCAGCCTTTGCAAGCTACGCACAAAGGCGGCTTTACTGAAGGAACGAATAATTTCCTGAATGCCTTCGTCGGCGTGTTTTGCTGCCAATTTCCAGAAACCGGGATAAGTCATCACTTCCGCAAAATCCCGCAGATTAAAGTCTGTCTTTTTGTAGCCTTCACGCTTGAGGCTGAGAACAGCATTGGGTCCTGCGTGGACGCTTCCATCAATCATCCGGGTGAAATGAACGCCTAGGAAGGGAAAATCTGGGTTAGGAACCGGATAAATCAGGGTTTTGACGAGATAGCGTTTTTGTGGCGTGAGTTCGTAGTATTCTCCCCGGAAAGGGACGATTTTCGCTTGTGGATCGACGTTTCCTAATTTGGCAACGCGATCGCTATGCAGTCCGGCACAATTGATGACAAAGCGCGTTTCAAACGTGCCGTTATTTGTCTCAAGTACCTGATTCTCCCCCGTTCCAACAATTTTCTCAACTTTGGTATTGAGGCGAAGTTCTCCACCTTGGGCTTCAACTAGCTCAGCATATTTCCGAGCCACCTGCTTGTAATCGGCAATCCCGGTTGCGTACACCCGAATACCCGCGATACAGGCGACATGAGGTTCAATTTCTTTGACTTCCTCTGCACTAATCTTGCTAATTTTTAACCCATTTTCCAAGCCGCGTTGATAGAGGCTTTCTAATCGTGGCAGCTCTTTTTCCTCCGTTGCCACAATTACTTTGCCGCAGACTTCGTGTGCAATGCCATGCTCTCGGCAGAATTCTACCATTGAGCGGCTTCCTTCTCGGCAAAATTTAGCTTTGAAACTTCCTGGTTTGTAATAAATGCCAGCGTGAATCACGCCACTATTATTGCCAGTTTGGTGATAAGCCCACTGGCTCTCTTTTTCCAGCACCACTATACGGGCAGAGGGATAGCGTTTGCCCAAAGCCATTGCTGTAGAAAGTCCAACAATCCCGCCGCCAATAATTGCAAAATCATACATAAGAGTTCTTGCCCCTGCAACTGAAATGGATGAGTGTTTATCCTAAAAATTTGTTACCAAACTTTCCAAGGAGCATTCCCACTCTTCCAAAGTTCTTCTAGGTAGTTCTTATCTCGTAAAGTATCCATTGGTTGCCAAAAACCAGGATGTCTGTAAGCAGCCAGATGTCCATCTTGAGATAATTTTTTCAGGGGTTCTTGCTCCCAAATTGTGGAGTCATCTTCAATATAATCAATGACTTCCGGCTCTAGAACAAAGTAACCCCCATTAATCCAAGCACCATCCCCTTCAGGCTTCTCCCGAAAAGTGGTAATTTTATGTTGATCGGGTTCTAAAGAAATCGCTCCAAAACGTCCCGGTGGCTGAGTTGCAGTCAAGGTTGCCAAACACTTTTGCTCTCGATGAAAGTCTATTAGCTCTTGAATATTGACATTCGCTACGCCATCTCCATAAGTAAAGCAAAAGGTTTGATTCCCAATATGCTCTCTAACTCGCTTTAAGCGTCCTCCGGTCATCGTTTGATCTCCGGTATCTACCAACGTGACTCGCCAGGGTTCGGCATAGCCACAATGCACATTCATTTGGTTAAACCGCATATCAAACGTGACATCGGACATATGTAAGAAGTAGTTGGCAAAATACTCCTTAATTACGTAGCCTTTATAACCACAGCAGATAATGAAATCGTTGATTCCATAAGCTGCGTAAATTTTCATAATATGCCACAGCACAGGTCGTCCACCAATTTCCACCATCGGCTTTGGTTTGATTGTGGTTTCTTCCGTGAGTCGAGTTCCAAGGCCTCCAGCCAGTATCACTGCTTTCATGCGATCGCCTCTTTTTTCATGAAAATGAATCTATACCTTTAGATAGATTCATGTATAATAGAAATGTATTCTTAGTCGAAAAAATCAATTTTCTCTAATTAAATATTCTAAGCGGAAAATACTGAGATATCTGTAAAGATACAGTAAACAAATAGAGGGTCTTTATTAAAACTTTAAAAAGTTGAGCCTCTAGTAGTTTTAAATTTTTAACTCATAAAAACAGCAAAAAAATCGCAAAATCGACTAATTTTGCGATTCAAGCTTGTAGGCTAGAGCAGTAGCCTAGAAGGTTGCCGATAGAATACTAACTATGTTATTGAAGACAATCTGCCAAAAGCGATCGCGCAAATTCCACTGATCATCAATCCCACTCCCACCCAATCAACCGGAGAAACTTTCTCCCTGAGAATAACTGCTCCGGCAATCGTCGTTGCTACCACCGTTAAGCCAATCACCACTGGATAAGCAACTGATAAATTAAACTTCCCCAAAACTAAAATATAGAAAACTGTACTGAGACCATAAACTAAAATCCCACCCAGCAAGTAAAGATTTAAGGGATTTTGACCGGCTCCCAATTTTAACAATGTTTGTGCGAGAGTATTTAAGCCAACGGTCAGCAAGATTAAAAAAGGAAACAAAAGATTAGCTAACATAAACAACGACACTTTCTTGGATATTCAGCTTGCTTAAGCCATCGCTTAATAAAAAGAATCAAAATCCCAAAGCTCGCGGTCGTTAGGCCACGGTGTTTGGACTCGTTTTCCCAAGAGTTTTTCCCACCATCGAAAGGGATGAGGAAGCGTGGCAACTTGGATGCTCGCACAGCCGCTTAGCCATGCCCCTAACACATCTGTATGACGGCTATCACCAATAACGACAACTTGTTTTGGTTTAATCCGCATATATTTGATGGCTTTACGGAAGGCAAAAGGAAAGGGTTTCTTGGCTGGGTTGATTGCTGGAATCTCTAAACGATGGGACCAAGCCTTTACCCGATACCGGCGCTTGCCATTCGAGAGAATGAAAAATTGAAATCCTTGTAATTTTGCCTGTTCGATCCAAGCTTCGGCACCAGGAGACACGTAGCGATCGTCTTCAGAAACAATGGTGTTGTCTAAATCGATAATAATCCCTTGAATTCCGCAAAGCTTTAGCCAGTCAAGCTCTATGGCTGCCAAGCTGTACGCCTCTCTCGGAAAACTGTAAGGCCCCTGGTTGACAGCCGGTTTTTTAGATTTTTGTTTAACAGAGCGGGAAAAGAACAGAGACACTCGGTTTAACATTTGGTCATTTCACTCACAATTTCACTCACAGCCACAACAAGTTCAGCCACAACAACTTCAGAGACTAACAACTCAAAAATTACTCGATTAGCCCTTGACGTTTCAGGAATAGAATGACAAAGCTGGTAACGATCCAAGAGAGTACCGTCAGGAGAATCGGCACGTCTTTTAATAAAATTTCCTCCGGACGCTCAGTCTGTCCTCCTTCGTCATCGATATCGCTTCTCCGAGCGATTTCTTGCGGATCGCTCAGTAGCTGATAGCGGAAAACCCCGTATAAAACAAAGGGTAATGTAAGTAACATCCAAGGTGTTGATGCTCCACGAACTTGAGGTCCGGAACTCCAGATCGCGTAGGTCATGACTGCGCCGGTTGTCACTGTATTTTCCATGCGGCTGAGTAGAGGCAACGAGTAGCGTTTCAGTACAGACCGGGTCTTGCCACCTCTAATTGACAATAGCCGCAGTTCTGCTTTGCGCTTTTCCACACCCAGAAACAAAGCCAGCATAGCAGTACACAGGAGAAACCAGGGGGATAAAACAATGTTTGTTGCAGCAGCACCTGCATAGGCTCGCAAGACAAAACCCATTGCGATCGCAATAATATCCAAAATCACAGTCCGCTTCAGCCGCAGGTTATAGGCAATTTGCAGCAGTGCGTATGCGGTGATGGTTGCTCCCAAGTAGGGCGATCGCAACCAGCCGACAATTAAACCAGTACCCAGCAAACAGACTGCCATTACCATCGCCACTGGTACGCTGACTAAGCCTGCGGCAATGGGTCGCTTACTCTTGACTGGATGTAGACGGTCAGCTTCTACATCTGCAATGTCATTGAGTAGATAGAAGCTACTCGAAGTCAAACAGAACAAAGCAAACGCCAGTAAAGAGCCTAGCAAAGATTCCAGATTAATACTGAAAGCAAACAAGGGCGCTGCAAAAACAATCAGATTTTTTGTCCACTGGCGTGGTCTTAAAGCTTTAATATAAGGAAATTTTATAGAATTATCAGCTAGCTTAGTTGAATTTTGTTTATCACTAGGAAATCCGGGAATTTTCATTTGCTTTTAAACCTTTTTTCTGATAGAAATAATTTCTTTAGGCAGATTCACTGCAAAACTTCGTTTTAAAGTAACCCAGCTTGTAGTAAATACTACAGTCAACAACACCACGGTTTAAATGACTTTTATTCCCAATCTGTGGATGCATCTGTATGTAGTCAATGATTTCCGACTTTAGGACTCAATACCCACTTTACTCTCCTAAGTACCAAGTCCTCCAGTAAGCAGCGCTGCTTTCATGCAATAACCTCGTAATTCTCACAGAGAGTAGCTTTTTTATCTAGATGTACCAGTTTAAGCCGAGATTAAATAAGAAAAAATTTAATCGCTTATTCCGTAATGATTTTAGTCGAAAAATCGTTAATAAACTATCAAGACTCCATAAATATGCATTCTTTTATATAAAGATTTGGCAAAGCAGGCAATTTCTCACGTAGCTCCCTAATTTCGTAAGAGCATTCAAAAAAAATACCCAGGTAAGTTGCACAATCGTTGATAACCAGGATTTTAAGTAAGCTCTGATAATTTCAAAGGTTATTTGCAGCAAATCGCCACTAATTGTTACTACTCAATAGCTACGTTATTTTGAGGGTTATCGTTACCCTCATTTATCTCATATTTCGTCCCCCTTAAAATGTATAGGCATACTAAAACCATTAAACCGCCAGCCAGTAAATAAGACAGAAAAATGTTTAGGGGGAGAAAAGCTATTTTTTTGTACGCTAAATCCTTAGCGATCGCAAAATAATTACTGGTTAAGAAATAACTTATAGCCAGGAAATAAATCGTAAACTTTCCTAATACTTTTTTGGTTAATAAATAAGGAAGTAAAAAAGCATAAATTGGCAAAAGAATTCCATAATGATGTTCCCAAGCAATTGGAGAAGCAATTGTGGAGGTTAATGCAATAATAGAGAAATCCGTGATACTTCCTTTCTCACTCGTTAGCATTGGCAAGAATAGAGCCGCTGAAATTAAAGCGATTGAACTTAGTATTGTTCCCAAGTAAACCCAAGGGTTATAGGGCGGGAAAGAATTATGATTAAAGTTAAGAATGGGATCGTTAAATAGCAATCTATTTAAAACACCATTAATTGATTGGTTTGTAAAAAAAGTTTCGCCGTGCTTGGAAATAAATGATAATACGCTTAAGTAGTTAACATGATCTGCAAAGCCGATTAAGGATATTGAAACTATCAATCCAAGCAAGCTTGTGGCGATAAATCCCAGAGTAAAGCTCCATTGCTTACGCAAAATTCCCCATATCAAAATCAGAGCATACTGGGGCTTAATCAGGCACATTATTCCTCCTAAAATGCCTGCAATTTTTTTCCTATCTGTCATCCAACACCAAAAAAGCACAGCAAACAAAGCATTAAGCCAACACTGAATCTGCCCTAATGTATAGGCTTTCACTACCGGGTAAAAACTCAAACTTAAACAAACTAGGAAAAAATTGATAGCAATTCGCTCGAATCTCGGTATTGCTCCGTTTTCTTTCCATTTGTGCTTTTTTAAACTTAAATTAAATATTTGAATAACAAAAAAAATCGTTAGTATAATAAAATTCCATGAAATAAATTTTAAAGCATTAAATATAGATAATCCAATATTTCTTAGAAATCCCTCAACTACATTTATTTTTAGAAAATAGAAGACCAGCAGAGAGGTAGGGGGATACTGAAATTTTGTTTGTTCTTCAAAAAAAACCTTAGAGTATAATAATTGCTGATGCTCGGATTGAATATAGTTGAACGCTTCTAGCATGGGTTCCCATGAATCATTGATGGTTCGCCCGTACCGCAAGAAGATTTCAGTTCTAGATAATCCTAGGTCTTTCCACTCTGTAGAAAACAGGGTTATTAATATAAAATTAACGACGACAACATTAGCAAACGTAAAGAGCAAGAGGTTTCGAGTTAAAGGATTTAATCTTCGCCAATAGTTCAGTAAATTGACTAAAATAAGCGAAAAATACATATGCTTCTTCTATACTCCTTGATTAGATTTGAATTTGAGATTTTTGTTAGTTCGCTTTTTTAGCCCTATCAACTCCTTTAATCAGTTCAAGCTAGCTTACGGCAAATTCGCAATACTTAAACATGCCCTATCTTGACTACGAAACTCGTTATACTTTGTTCAAGCTTAAATTTGATTGTTGATACAAGGAAACTAACGTGTCAACGAATTGTGTATTGTTTAAAAGTTGGGTGATTACAAACAGTAATAACAAGGCATTTAATACTTTTGAGCTAATCCCTTCTGCATGACTATAGAATTTTAGAGAAAGAGCCACCCAACTCAATACTAAAAAAGTCCAATTCGGAGTAAACAAGAACAGCTCATAGTCTTTTCCATAAATATTATGTAGTAAAAAATTAAATAAAATACAAAAAATTAAACTCCTCATTATCGGCATTTTATCGGCGCGAAACTTAATAAAGGCATAAAGACTCCAAAGGAGTAAAACTGTCCACAGCAAAAAAGCGATAATGCCTGGTATGTAAAGTGCTGTAATAGATGGAGGATCGAAGTTCACCCAAGGTGCAGGTGCAGAATTAAGTTTTACCCAAGAAGGTGGGTTATCTTCAATAGTTCTCCATATATGCGGCTTAATGGCAATAAAATTGAATATAAAAATATATCCTAGCAATTTTAGGATTCTCGAAAAAATACTGCTAGATTGATCGGGCAAATTTACATAATCTCCCTCTTTAGAGTAATAACTTCCTGGAATAAAAAATAGATCGACACTTGGATATATCCACTTCTGCAAGAGGTTCAAAGCAATAGCACCAGACAAAACTAACCCGATGAAAATAATCAGTTTTGTAAAAACTTTTTTATTAAAGCTACCCTGATAGATGCTGAAAAAATAGGCAATAATCCCCTGCACTACGTTACTTATTACCATGCCGAGCGCAAAAATAGTTGCTGGAACCATGTAGATTAAGCTGCCTGGGTAAGCAACTGCCAGCAAATAAATAATAATCAGACTACAGGCAGCAAAAATAAACGTATCGGGAACCGAACTGAAAAATATATGAGAGGTAGATAATCCTAATATAGCTGAGTAGAGAATGGCGTGAAAAGGCTTAAACCCCAGTTTCTGGAAAAAAACTAAGGTTAAAACAACGCACACAGCTCCAAAAAGGGTACTAAATAGTATGCCAACAATTTCCCCAGAACCAATTATTTTTTTGAGTAAAAATCCTAGAGGATTAAAGACAAGAATAAATAAAGGATGAGTATGAGTGCGCCAAAAATTAATTTTATACGTGGTTAGTTGAGTAATAACTCGATGATAATCTGAATGAAATAGTAAGTCAGAACGCTTGACTCCAAGTACTCCGGTAAAAAAAAGAGACAAACTGGAGAAAAGGTAAAGTATCCAAAAGGTTAGAAATGTTCCAACTCTAATTCTTGAAAACATTTAAGATTCTGTCCTGTATCTCAGACAATAATTGCAATTCTTAGAAGGCTAAAATTCGGTACTTAACGCAACCTTGTAAACGTCCTATGCGCCAAGCCAAATCTTTTACCCATTTACTACGGGTTTCCTTAATGAATACTTCTTTTGGAAGGCGCTTTAACAAGTGCAACCAAGCTTTTCCACTAGTCTTCCATGAAAGCTGGGGCATACCCAAGGGTTGATACTTTTTATATAGAAAAACATCATACTCTCCCCACAGGCGTGCCTGCTTGTACATACCGTCCAGAGTGCTGCGGAGCCGGTAATGAACGACTGCGTCTTTTACAAAGTGAAGTTTTATCCCGGCAAGTTGGAGCCGCCAACAATAGTCTACATCTTGCAGTCGGATCATGTTTTCATCAAAACCGCCGATAGATTCATGCAGAGAGCGTTTAACACCAAGATTGCAGCTACCTGCAAAGGGCAGATAAGGAGGATATTTGTATTCAAGAAGCTCATTTCGCTGCTTAAGTGTATAAACTTTTTGTACCCAAGGATCGTTAAGCTTTTGATATTCAAGGCGACCTGCTACGAATTCATACTTCGAGAGCGCGTCCCCCATAGCAGCAACCCATCCAGGAGCCACTTCGTCGTCAGCATCGCAGAACACCAGTGCGTCGCCAGTCGCCGCTTTTGCAGCCGTATTACGTGCAAAGGAACGCCCTTGCTGTTTAGATGAATCAACGATGCGGAGATTGGGTAACCGTTCTTTATATTGTTCCACAATTGCTAGTGAATCGTCAGTGGAGCCGTTATCGGAGATAATTAATTCCCATGAGTCAAAGTAGTCTTGGTTTGCCAATGCTTCAAGTTGAATCGCAAGGGTATCTGCTGCATTAAAACAGGGAATAATAATACTTAACTTCATAAATCAATCTTCCGCTTCGCACCCGTATCTATATTAAGTAATTTTATGTACTGGCTACTTAATATATTTGACACCTATTCTCTTTGCAAGTCATCTTCAACTTTATCTAAGACTTTAGTCACAACCTCCTGATATCGAGTTAGGCTAAAAGTATTCAACGCTTTCAGGCGAGTCTGTTCCCAGTCCACAGGAGGGGCTGTACCATTGACGATCGTAAGAATTGTTTGAGCGATTGATTCACCTGTCGGTTCGCAAGTCCAAAAGTCTACTTCTGGGTCGAAGAATTCTTTTAAACCAGGAAAGTTCATATTCAAGGTTGGTATTCCCATTGCAAGGGATTCGACTAATTTATTGGGGGTTGCACTATTACGCGCCCTTTCGTTATTACCAAATACACCTAAGGCTAGGTCGCAATTTTCTACTAAATATTTAGGTAGAGAGCCATCAGAAAACTTTAAATCTTTTCTAAGAAAAACGCGATCGCTTAGTTCCTCTTCCTTGATTTTCTTTTCGTAGGCATGAAACCGTTCTGCATATCCAGATCCATAAGCACCAAATAAATTGCAAGTAAACGGTATCTCTTTTTCCTTTAGAATTTTCATAGCTTGTAATATATTATCTACTCCGTGTAGAGGAAGAATTGTTCCCCACCAGCAGATATTTAGGATACCATCCCCCATAAATTGTCTTTTAAGGCTTAGTCTAGATTCGGTAAATAAAGGAGCAATAAAAACTTTATTTTGACCGAGTTCAACGTCTAAAACTTTTGCCCAGTAAGCAAGTTCATAAGCGGACAGGTGAATGATATAATCTGTTTTTGTAAACGCTAGGATATCTTTTTTCAATATTTCTTTGGCTGCTTTACTTCCTTCTTGGATGTCATCTTTATTTCTTACATAAGTGTCATACATCGATATATATGGTTCTATGACGACTTTATTTTTAAATATTTTTGACACCCACAAAGCACTTTGAATAAAATTAGCGCTCATTGGCAATACGTAGATTACGTCTGCCAAAGCAGCTTTTACAAAAAGCTCTATAAGATAAAATTTAGAGAAAACTTTGCGAATAAATTGAGTAAAAAAGGTTTGTCTTCCTCTTCCTCGGAGGTAAAAATCTGGATAGACGAAGGAAACATAGTATCCAGAATCCAACAAAAACTTGAGCAAATTTTCGCAACGATAAGCTCCATGTACATTTCCATAGAGCAAAACCTTGATTTTTTTCTTGAAAATTGACATGGTTGATGCAGCTACCATTTAAAAAACCAGTTCAACCAGGCGAAACTTAGCACGTCTATGTCAATTTTAGTTCAATAGACGTTCGTTTGATTAATTGAACCTTATTAAAAGTCAACGGTTATGAGCTTAATAAAATTAATTAACAAAATTCCTCGAACTACTTAGTTGTAATTCTTGTATTTTTACTAATTTTTCCCTGTTAGAAATTTCATTTGCATACTTTTTTTCAAAAAATAAAATGGACTCACTAAACTGCTTAAGAAAAATTCCATTTCGCAAGCAGCAACCAGGTCAGTTTTCAACTTACCTCTATATTTAATTAGTTGAAGAATGGCTCTACGCAGGTTTCCTAAAAGGATTCTGGTAATAATAATTGGCTTTTGCCAATTATTAGCATTAATCATGCGTAGCTGACAAATACTTAAGCCTACCCCCCGAATTAGAGTTATTAAGTAATCTTTCTCTAACCGCCACTTGGGAATTTGATGATAAATACACATTTCGGGGTTGTACCAAATTTCCCAACCAGCGCGTCCGATGTAGAGTAGCGCTTCAAAATCTTCTCCTTTGGCTGCCAAGGATGACCCAACTGGTCCCTGAAGAACAAGTTGAGCGGGAACGTTGTCTAGCCACACTTGCTTTTGGACAACTAATCCGGCTCCTGGAGGAAGGCTTAAATTCTCCGGGTCGTATAGATTAGGTTTTGAACCTCTTTCTTTCAGTGCCAAAAAAGATTGAATTCTTTCAAAGTTTTCTGGCGGATAAACTTCAAATTCGCCTTTTATCTGACCTCCAAAAGCACCTGCTTTTGGATGAGATTTCCCGAAGGAGTAGGCTGCTGCTACCCAATTTGGGTTCGGAAAATTATCATCATCCAAAAAACCAATAAAAGTACCTCTTGCTTCCTTAATGGCGCGTAGTCTTGCAAACACTGCGCCTTGCTGTGGCTCAAAGTAATACATGAGCGGATATGCTTGAGGCCAGTTAGATTGATATTCTTGAATGATTTTGGCGGTGTTGTCAGTGCTATTGTTATCGACGACAACCACTTCCCAAGAAATCTGCTCGGTGCCTACCTGCGATCGCAATCGCTCCAAAACGGCTGGTAGAAGCTTTTCCCCGTTGTAAGTGCGAATTGCTACAGTAAAGTCTACCTTAGACATATCTACAAGCCCAGCCCTGATTGGGGTTCAGAAGTTGCCTTCAGAGTAGCCGTGGATTGAGCTAGCGTCAACCCCCACGGCTAAGTGTTGTCTCCAGTCCAATTTTAAATTTAACCAACCTTCCTTATGGGGCAGTAGATACTTTGCGATCTACCAGTCCCGGTAAAGAATTAATGTCTTCTCTCAAGCCAAATATTTTAGCTTGCCCAAGCTCTAAGTATTTATTTTTGAAAAGGAAAAAGGGACTAATCAAGCTAGATAACAGTAGTTCCCGCTCGCAAGCCGCAATCAAATCTCTTTGATCTCCTCGATATTTAATCAGATGGAGCATTAGTCTGCGGAGATCGTTGAGCAGGTAAGCTGGAAAAGCTACAGGTCTTTGCCAGTTCTTCAGACCGAGCATCCGTATGTGATACCGACTTAAACCCACGCAACGGATGAGAGAAATTAGGTAATCTTTTTCCAATCGCCAGCGGGGAATTTGATGGTAAACACGCATTTCGGGATTGTACCAGATTTCCCAACCCGCGCGCTGAATATGCAATGTGGCTTCCAAATCTTCGCTGGCTAACTTAGCTTCTCTCCCCTTGTGATTGAGGACGAGGCGCTTAGGCACGTTTGCAAGCCAAGCTTGCTTACGAACCACTAATCCTGCCCCTGGAGGCAGGATCTTCTTGCGTGGTTCGTAAAGGCTGGCTTCCGCACCTCGATCCACTAATGCCAAGAAACAAGCGATTTTTTTAAAATTTTCAGGTGGCTCGATTTCAAAATTTCCTTGGATTTGGCTACCGTAGGCACCCGCTTCTGGATGCGCTTGACCGAAGGCATAAGCAGCAGCAACCCAGTTAGAGTCAGGCAGATTGTCATCATCTAAAAAGCCAATTAAAGTGCCTCTGGCTTCTTCAACAGCCCGTTGGCGAGCAAATGCAGCTCCTTGCTCAACTTCCAACGTGTAGTGTAGCGGAGCAACTTCTGACCAGTTGGCTTGATATTCTTGAACAATTTTTGCGGTTTTGTCGGTGCTGTTGTTATCAACAACAATAATTTCCCACGAAAAGTGTTCGGTGTTGATCTGCTCTCTGAGTCGATCGAGAACTTCGGGTAAACGCTTTTCACTATTAAAGGTGGGAATGGCTACTGTAACGTCAACCATAAGTTTTGACCGGTTTTTTGAGTAGATAGATGCCGATGTTGTGTTAGTAGAGCTTGGGTGAGAACACCAACTTCAAAACGATGCAGATTAGTAGTACCTACTGCTCTTGCACTTTCCCTTGAATGGCGTGGGGTACGTCGAGCTTTGTAGGAGGCCTACTAAATCTTCCCCGCGATAATACTTAAGTAGACTGACAGCGAAGCGGTTGCTGGGTCGAGCGATCGCTCTCTCGTTGCAGTCAACCTCAGTTATCTTGGTTAAATCTACACCATTGGATCGGGATTTTTACGGAAAACTTTCTTAAAGCTTCATAAGATTTTACCCAATACTTACGAACTCATCTACACATGGGTTAAGTATCTTTACTCAAGCTTTAAATTTCCGGGTTTTGTGGGGACTCTTGTGAAGTTTAGATAAAGTTAGATTAAAAGAATCGCCATAAACGACTTTTATTGTCAGTCCATATCTTAAAGAGATGCGCACGTAATATCATCTGTAAGAAGACATAAATGGGATTCGGCAATCGAGCCTTTGGGTATACCCATATACTTCACCGTGGGGAGCGAGCAGATAAATTGCCTAAATTCTCGTGGTGTTGGGGGTAGCCCGCAGGCATCCTCTGGCAGTGAGTCCGGGTTCAGCAGTGACCGACTCCAAGGGTACAGCAGAAATTAGCGAATCCCTGGACGTGGGACACGGCAAGCCGTCTACTTCACCCTGGCGCGAGACACGACCTAATTAGGCTCGTTCCGTTAAAATATTTGGAAAAGTAAATCTTTAATGTCTTTGAGTTGGAGGGTGCGGCTTCTCCCCTCAAAATGTGCTGAGTATTGAGCATTCTCTTGCTTGGCTAAGTTCTCAATCCCGAACAAACTGGGGTGTAGGTCGCGCAAGTATTTGATGAATTCAGAAAACCGCAAATTTACACCGGAACAATCTCAGTCACAGCCAGAACCAGTGCCGCAGCTCAAGCGCACCGTTCATCCAGACAGCCTGAAATTTATGAATATGGCAAAAGAGATTCTCGATAGCCCTGCTGTTCAACAAGCTGTTGAGGGTGAAAAGCAAAAAACAAAAGACGGGAACGAATGAGTGATGGAGTTGTCGTAGGGACACAGGCAATGCCGTGTCCCTACGACAACTCACCATTCCCGATTACCAATCCCTGGATAATCGGGATGTCTCGGAGATATCAGTGGCTCAGGACCCAGTTGACGAGGGTGCGGACACCGTAACCCGTAGCACCGGAATTGTTGACACCGTTCTCTTTATCTGCCCAGACGGGACCGGCGATGTCAAGGTGCGCCCAAGGTGTCTCTTGGACGAACTGCTTCAAAAAGAGGGCAGCCGTAATCGAACCACCCGGACGAGGGCCGGTATTTTTCAGATCGGCAATCGGAGACTTGATGCCTTCAAAGTATTTCTCTTCCATCGGCATCCGCCACAGCTTTTCCCCTGCCTTTTCCGATGCTTGCAGCAACTCTTGAGCAACTGTGTCATCGGGGGTAAACAACCCAGCAATATCATCGCCTAGGGCAATGACGCAAGCACCCGTCAGGGTGGCTAAATCGACAATGGCATCAACGCCGAGCTTTTCCGCAAATACCAGCGCATCGGCTAAAGTCAATCGACCTTCCGCATCCGTGTTGTTCACTTCAATCGTCTTGCCGTTGGATGCCTTGAGGATATCGCCTGGGTGCATGGCATGACCGCTGATCATATTCTCAGTGACGGCTGAGATAAAGTGAACTTCAACATCTGGTTTGAGTTGACCAATCGCCTTCGCTGCGCCGAGGGTAGCCGCAGCACCTCCCATGTCCATTTTCATGGTTTCGATGCCACTACCCGCGCCCTTAATGTTTAGACCACCCGAATCGAAAGTGAGACCCTTGCCGATGATAGCCACTTTGCGGCGGGGTGTTCCTTCTGGCTTGTAAGTGAGGTGAATAAATTTAGGGGGCATATCGGAAGCTTTGGCAACACCGAGGAACGCGCCCATGCCCAATTGTTCGCACTCTTCTTGTTCCAGAATTTCCAACTGGAGGTTGTGGTTAGAAGCGATCGCTTGTGCGGTTTGAGCCATCGTTATGGGAGTGCATTCATTCGGCGGTGCAGCAACCAGTTCCCGCGCCAGAATCACCCCCGAAGATAGGAATTGAGCGCGATTAATGGCTTCTTCCTGACCTGCCAATCCGAGTAAATCCACCCGCTCTAGCTGCGGCTCCTTATCCTCCGGTTCTGATTTAAAGCGATTATCCTTATGAAGAGCTAGCAGTATCCCTTCAGCGATCGCGCCAGCCGTTGCATCGGGTGCCTGATTCCACACCGGCAGGCTAATCCCCAGGATTTTACTCTTTTCCTTCTTCGCTAACCGCGCGATCGCCGCACCAATTCGCCGCAGAGTATCCGGTTGAAAAGCCTCTGCTTTCCCCAGTCCTACCAGAATAATTTTCCGAACCGGGCTACCCGCACCCACGCGGGTGACGGCACTACTCCCTTCTTTTCCCTTAAATTCTGTTTCTGCAATCAGTTCGTTCAGCGTACCGGCAAACTTCTCATCCAGCACCGCTAAATCGTCTGTCACCTCTACCGCATCCTCAAAAAAACCAAGGGCGAGAGCGTCCCCAGCCCAGTCCAAACGCGGCGTATCAATCGCTCGAATATCCATCCCCGGCTCTTACCTTAAAGCACTACCTGTAACAGTATTGCTCAAAAATCATCAACAAGACTCGTCTGCCCACCCGCGTAACTTGTCCCCTGTAGATACACTTTATAGGAATACACTTTTTCCGATTGGACTTAGGAGCGGATTGATGGTTTCAAAAGCTAGGGGAGAACCCCAACCTCTTTCGTCGCCATCCAATGCGCCAGTTCCTAGCAACCAGTCGGTAGCCCGCCCCGATCCGAGCGTGCTACAGCAAGATCTCCAGAGACAGTTTAATCATCATTCCTCTGCCCGCGGTGAACTGACGATGCCCTGCGTGCCATCAATGCTAGATTATGCACTCAATCGGCTAGTGCGGCTGTTTGAGGCGATTGGTCGCCAACTCTCTCCTGAAGAACTGCAAAAATTGCGCGATTTGATTGCATCTAATATTCAAGAAGGTTTTCTGGCTTCTCCTCATGCTCGATTAGTCATTCAGTACCAACCCGATCCTACTTCCTTAAATAGCCTCACCTGTAACGTCTCAACCAGGATTTTATCGGTTGCCCAGGAGTACCAGCAGTGGATTCAGAACCGAGAGCCGCCCCTATTTGGTAGTCACCCAGACGCGAAAGTCATGGCAACGGCTGCCCAATTTAGAGATCCGGCTCAAAACCCAATTCTTGATGTGGGAGCAGGAACAGGTCGCAATAGCCTTCCCTTGGCGCGAAAAGGCCATCCGGTTGATGCTTTAGAATTGACTCCTGGTTTGGCGGAACAAGTGTTAAATGCGGCAGTGGCGGAAAATTTACCGATTCGAGTCATCCAGGGTGATATCCTCGACCCCCTGGTGAGAATGCGACCCGCTTATTACAAATTCGCAATTGTGGCGGAAGTGGTGTCTCACTTCCGGGATAACGATCAAGTCCGCTTACTCTTGGCGAAAATGTGCGATGTTATCCAAGGTAGCGGTCTGTTGCTGTTCAACCTCTTCTTAGCTGTGGATGGATATGAGCCAAACGATCGGGTGCGGGAAATGTCACAGGTAGCGGCATCGTATATCATGACGCGATCGGAGCTGAAGCGAGCGATGGAGGACTTACCTCTGGAAATGCTGTCAGATGAGTCTGTGCTTGATTATGAGCGCGCTCACCTTCCGCAAGAGGCATGGCCCCCAACTAATTGGTTTGTATCCTGGACGAGCGGACGTGACGTGTTTCCCATCCAAGAAACCCCTCCGATGGAGCTGCGTTGGATTCTCTGTAGACGGTACTAACGGAATACAAGGTTGTTGCCCTTTTTGGGTTGGTAAGGATAAGGATCGATGCTAAAGCTTGCACAGAAAAATAAAATTTTGCTAAGTGTTGGAGCCGGACTACTAGCGCTAGTCGCTGGAGCAACGCTGTCAGTCCCGCAATTAACCAGTTGGCTGGAGAAATTAACCCCGAACGGTCAGTCCCCCGATAAAACCCTTTTGAATCCGGGGAGCCAATCCAAGAATTCTGTTTTGCCATTGGCGTCGCTACCGGCGGCACAGCGGGGCGCACAACTCGAAGCGATCGCCAATGGCACCCCATCCCCAGAACGCAATCGCGCCCGCTATCTGTTGGCGAACGATTCGCTCCAACAACAGCAGCCTAAAAAAGCGATCGCGTCTTTGGAAGGATTGGAGGCAGACTATCCGGTTCTTGCCCCTTACATCGCCCTGAAACGCGCCCAAGCTTACCAACTTGCCGGGGACAAAGCAAAAGCCACAGCAGCTTGGCAAAATTTGCTTGAAAGTTATCCCGATCATCCGGTCGCCGCAGAAGCTTTGTTTGTGCTGGGGCAAACGAATCCGAAGTATCGAGAACAAGCGATCGCTCAGTTCAAAAGCCATCCGCGCACCCTGGAAATTGTGCGTTCTTCCCTGAGTAAGAATCCTAATCAACCCAGATTACTCTTACATTTAGCCAAAAATGCTCCAGGCGACCCCGGCATTCTCCCGATTCTGGATCGGCTGGTGACTTCTCATGAAGCGGCGCTCAAACAGCAAGGTACAGGGCTACTCAAGCCAGAAGATTGGCAAGCGATCGCTTATAGCTATTGGGAAAACGGTCAGTACCGCAAAGCCGGACAAGCCTACGCCAAAGCCCCCCGCACCTCCCTCCACGCCTACCGCATTGGGCGCGGACTCCATCTGGGCGAGAAACGAACGGAAGCGAAAATTGCTTATCAACAGATGATTCAGCAATTTCCCGATGCCAAAGAAACCGGACTCGCTTTGAGGCGTCTGGCTTCTTTATCATCCCAGCCACCGGAAGCGATCGCCTATCTCGACCTCGTCATCCGCAAATTTCCCGACGAAGCCGGTGAGGCACTCCTCGCCAAAGCCGAAATCCTCGATCGTCTCAACAGCGACAAATCAGCTGCGGAAGCTCGTCAATTGCTCCTGACTAAATATGGCAGTTCCGATGTCGCCGCAGAATACCGCTGGAAAGTCGCCCAAGCCAAGGCGACGCTAGGGGATTTCTTAGGGGCTTGGCAATGGGCGCAGCCAATCGCCAACCAAAACCCCGATCATATTTTGGCTCCCAGAGCTGGCTTTTGGGTGGGTAAATGGGCCGCCAAACTAGGGCGTCAGCAGGATGCAAAAGCCGCTTACGAACACGTCCTGGCAAAATACCCCCAGTCTTACTATGCATGGCGATCTGCCGTCTTGTTGGGCTGGGACGTTGGAGACTTTACCACCGTCCGTCAATTGTCCCCGCAGGTGGTGCGACCTGACGAGCATCCCATCCTACCTGCCGGGTCTGAAACGTTGAAGGAATTGTACCAGCTCGGTCAAAAATGGGATGCTTGGACGCTCTGGCAGGCAGAATTTCAGAACCGGATGCAGCCAACCGTTGCCGAACAATTTACTAACGGCATCATGCAGGTGGGATTGGGCAACCACCTGAAAGGAATGAACCTGGTCTCGACTCTAGAAGACCGAGAAACACCCGAAGAGCAAGCTGAATACAAAGCAATCCGCAAACAACCAGTTTACTGGCACACCTTGTATCCGTTCCCGTTCTTGGAAATTATCGAAAACTGGTCGCAACAGCGCCAGCTCAATCCCCTGCTTGTCACCGCCCTGATTCGGCAAGAGTCCCGATTTGAGCCAAAAATTCGTTCGGTTGCGGGTGCAGTTGGCTTAATGCAGGTCATGCCCGGAACCGGCAAATGGGTGGCGGATAAAATTGGCGTCAAGCAATTTAACACCGAAAATCCCAACGATAACGTGAAGCTGGGTACCTGGTTTTTAGATTTTACCCACAAGGAATACAACAATAATTCCTTGTTAGCGGTTGCCAGTTACAATGCGGGTCCCGGTAATGTATCGAAATGGCTAAAAGAGAAAGGGTCATCTATCGATCCTGATGAATTTGTCGAAGAAATTCCCTTTGAGGAAACTAAAGGCTACGTCAGACAGGTGTTTGGGAACTACTGGAATTACCTTAGATTGTACAATCCACAGGTTGCCCAGTTGGTCGCCAAATATTCGGATGGTCAGCCAACTGCACTCAAAAATTAATCAAAGACTTCTTGCAAAAATCTTTTAAATGGTGTAAGAGCACAATTTTATTTAGCCTGCTCTCGTCTGGCTTTGTCATTTTTGCAAGAAGTTTCATATATCCTGAAAACTTGAAGAATTTTTAAGCATTTCTGGGCAGCTTCTAGCAGGTAATATCTGCGGCTATCCAGTGATTGCTGAAACATCCGCGTGTCTACTCTCTGTTGGGGGATTTTCTCCCAGATGTGAGGGGATAATATAAATTTTTCATGAATTTGTGTTCATCAATTTTGAACACCGTTGTTCTCATAGAAGCGATCGCTTGCTGCCTAAAATTTCCTCACGCCCACTGACGGGGATCACTAATCTTCGGCTGTTCGCTTAAATCGATTATCCTGGTTTAGATAGAGTTCCATGTCAATGGCTGCTGAGTGAAGCAGTCAGCGCGGGAGCTTGTATCACCCAATAACCAGCGAATTCAAAGAGTTTTGCGCTTGTGCTTCATTCATTAATCGGGCACCAGCAGCGACTGCTTTGTAAGAGCTGTCTAACTTCAACGTTTATTGTTTAGTTCCATAAGCATGATGACCGCGAATCAGGCTACCGGAACCCACGCGCATGATGGCACGGCTACCAACTTTAAAATTAGGCTCTCAAATCAGGGGCTGCAAAATACTCGCGAGCTTCTCATCGCTCAAATTTAGAATGCTGGTCAATTCCATCGCTTCCTTAAATCATCCAAATGTCAGGGGATCTCCCTCAAGTGCAAACGCGGCGTGTCAGTCACGCTTTCCTTCCATTCTTTTTTCTCTAAAGGATTTTTACCTATTAGCGATAAAGAGTCAACGAGCCGCCAGTTATTAGAAGGATGGCTTGTCAATAATACGACCAGTTTGGTCTTCCATCTGGAAAAAGCAAATAACGAAATCGACGTTACTGAAATGCCAGATGGAGGGAGCAATGTCCGCCGCCAGGAGGTTACATGAGGAAGTCACGCTCGATTTTTGCTCGGAGAAAGTCACAGTTTAGTTTTTCTCGCCCCTATCAATCTAGACGGGGAAACAAAGTCGCGATCGCTGCGGGTGTGGGACTAAGCGCAATCCTTTTGGGAGCCACCTTTTTACCAACTAAGTATGGCGTCTGGCTGGAAAAAGTAGTTGGCTGGGTGCCGATGCATGGGTACGGCAGTTTCTTGATGTCGGGAAATCAGATCGACAACTCTGCGATTGTGTCTTTAATCTCGCTACCCCCACAAAAGCGGGCATCACAACTAGAAGCGATCGCCACAGGGCCAAGATCCCTCGACCGCAGCCGCGCCCGTTATCTCCTAGCAAGCGATCTGATTGCCTCCAAACAGGGAGAAAAAGCACTGGAATGGTTAAAAGGATTAGAGTTTGAATATCGCGTCCTAGACGGACACATTGCTCTTCGGAGAGCGCAAGCTTACGAACTCACCGGCAACACCCGAAAAGCCAAGGCAGCTTGGGAAGGTTTGTTAAAACACCATTCTCAAGATCCCGTGTCAGTCGAAGCTTTATATGTGCTGGGGAAGACGGAACCGAAATATTGGGAAGAAGCCGTTGAGAAATTTCCCAGTCATCCCCGCAGCCTGGAAATCGCCCACGCCTTACTCAAAGACAATCCTAACCAAGCAAAATTGATGGTGTCGCTGGCAAAGTATGCCTTTGACACTCCAGGAATTACTTCAGTGCTAGATAAGTTGATAGGTTTGCCAGCAGAGCAACTCAAGCCAGAAGTATGGGAAGCGATCGCTTTAGGCTACTGGGGAAACCGGAAATACGGTCAAGCCAGTACCGCTTATGCCAAAGCCCCCCGCACCCCCCACAACGCCTACCGGGTCGCTAGGGGACTCGATCTCGCCGAAAAGAAAGTTAAAGCCCTCCGCGCTTATAAAGAGGTGGTGCAAGACTTCCCAAATGCTGACGAAAGTGCAACCGCGCTCATCCAGATCGCCAAAATCGGTCCCGCTATCGAGGCGGTTCCTTATCTCGACCAAGTTATCAGTCAATTCCCCGACCGAGCTGGCGAAGCCATCCTATTAGAAGCGAAAATTCTCGATAGTCTTAAAAGTTCCGAATCCGCAGCTGCTGCGCGTCAATCATTACTCACCAAATATGGCAATACCGATGCCGCGGCAGAATATCGGTGGAAATTGGCTCAATCGAAAGCGCGTGGTGGAAATTACCAAGAGGCGCTGCAAATCGCCAAGCCGATCGCCACTCAGAATCCTGATAGCGAATTAGCTCGTCGGGCGGCTTTTTGGGTGGGTAAATGGTCAAACAAGCTGGGACGCAAGCAGGAGGCGAAAGCAGCTTTTGAGAACGTCGTGGCGAAGTATCCCCAGTCTTACTATGCTTGGCGGTCTGCCGTCATGCTGGGCTGGGATGTGGGAGACTTTAACAGCCTGCGTCAGCGAGATCCGAAAGTAGAATGGCCTGCCAAGCGACCGTCATTGCCCGTGGGTTCTGCTGCTTTACAAGAACTTTACCAAATGGGTCAAGGCAAAGATGCCTGGAGGCTCTGGCAAGCGGAGTTTGAAAACCGGGTCAACCCAACGGTGGCAGAACAATTTACCGATGGTTTGCTTCGGCTCAATATGGGAGACCACTTGCAAGGAATTGCTAAAATCTCCAGCTTAGAAGACCGTGAGAACCCGGAGGAGCAAGCACAGTACAAAGCTCTAACACAACAAATTGCTTACTGGCAGGCTTTGTATCCGACGCTTTATGTCGAAGCGATTGAAAACTGGTCTCAACAACGTCAACTCAATCCCTTGCTCGTGATCTCTGTCATCCGACAGGAATCCCGCTTTGAGCCAAAAATCCGTTCCACTGCCGGTGCGGTTGGCTTAATGCAGGTGATGCCGGAAACCAGTAAATGGGTTGCCGAAAACATTGGCCTCAAGAAATATAGCCTGGAAAATCCTAACGACAACGTTAAATTAGGCACCTGGTATCTGGATGAAATTCACGATCGCTACAAAAATAACTCCATGTTAGCGATCGCAAGTTACAATGCCGGTTCTGGTAATCTGTCAAAGTGGCTCCAAGACAAAAAAGTCAGCGATCCAGATGAATTCGTCGAAGCCATTCCCTTTGATGAAACGCAGGGTTATGTCAAAAATGTATTTGGCAACTACTGGAATTACTTACGCCTGTACAATCCGAAAATCTCCCAGCAGGTAGCAAAATACTCCGAAGGTCAGCCAACCGCATTCAAAAATTAAAAATTGGAATTTGCACTTAGGCGCGATTAAAGATCGCTTTTTAGGGAATCGGGAATTGGGAATTGGAAATTGGTAAAAACCCATTTTCGATGACCGATTCCCCATTACCAGCTTTTAAGAGTGGCGTTGATTTCCATTTCTGTGCTTTGTTCAATTTTTAAGGGTCGGTGAGCCATGCGCGATCGCACGGTACGGATGACCCGGATACAATAGTCAAGAAATCTTCAAATCAAACTTGACCGATGACGCTTCCTTCAGAAGTCGATACCGCATCCCAGCTAAATCCAGGCGTGGAGCCGGAATCAGCGAACCGCAATCTAGAAGATGAATACCTTGATGAGCTGCCCGCTGAGATCGAGATGTCTCTATTCGACCATCTGGAGGAGTTGCGGCGGCGGATTTTCTATGCGCTGATTGCAGTTGCCTTAGGTGTTATTGGCTGCTTCCTGTTTGTCAAGCCAATTGTCCAGCTGCTGGAAGTACCGGCGCAGGGCGTCAAGTTCCTCCAGCTGGCACCCGGAGAATACTTCTTTGTCTCCATTAAAGTTGCCGGTTACAGTGGCTTGCTCGTAGCCAGCCCCTTTATCCTGTACCAGCTCATCCTGTTTGTTCTCCCAGGACTCACTCGCCGCGAACGCCGCTTAGTAGGACCCGTTGTTTTAGGGTCGGGTGTCTTGTTTGTGGGGGGACTGGCATTTGCCTATGTAGCATTAATTCCAGCCGCTCTGAATTTCTTCATCAGTTACGGGGCAGATGTCGTCGAGCAGCTGTGGTCAATTGACCGATATTTTGAATTCGTGTTGCTGCTGATGTTTAGCACCGGATTGGCATTTCAAATTCCGATCGTTCAGCTGCTACTCGGCTTTTTGGGAATTGTCTCTTCTGGGCAAATGCTATCTGGCTGGCGGTTTGTGATCCTGGGAGCAGCAATTTTGGGTGCCATCCTGACGCCTTCCACCGACCCCCTCACCCAAAGCCTCCTCGCGGGTGCCGTCTTGGGACTCTACTACAGCGGGATTGGCTTAGTTAAGCTCGTAGGGCGCTGAGATCGGCAAAATACGATGCAACCTGGACGAGTTAATTTTTGAACTGCCTCATCTTCGGCTCTCTGGAGTGCTGCTGTATTGGGAATCGCCCTGAATAGCTGCACTCGACGAACCTCAAGGGTGAAATTGCTGAGCTGAACATTTTCAATCTTGTCTTCAGAAACATTTTCCGACGAAAATACTTTACAAAGCCGAGGGCGAATTGAACCCCTTGGCTTTCCCTTATCTTGGCTGAAGCGAGCTTGCAAGAGGGTTCGTCTTACACCTTGCCCTTGGATAATTGTGGTGCTGCGGTAAATTTCCATTCAGAAATTTACCCATTCTGCAATGAGTTCGTCAACGTTGATTTGAGAAGTAGGAGCTTCCCAACCCAAAAACCCTCATACATCAAAATCTTTTAAAAAATAATTGACAAAGCACTTGACAACAGGTGTCGCTATTGCGAATCAAAAGATAGTTTAGGTATGCAGTGAATGCGACAATAGTGCCAACAGGAAGCTGTCGTTCTATTGAGTGAGAATCGCACGCACGGCTCCTAAAACTGTTCGAGCATCCACTCCGAGGCTCGCTCGCCCAGGTCTAGGGGGATGCTGACTGCTTTACCGAGTCGAGGGCGATCGCGCGTTTGTTCAATATAATGTTGTACTTGGTCAGCTCCACCCCAACCATGAAGATACTCGGCGACAGTCTCCAAGTGCGCTATGTAGTCTGCCTCCGACAGCGGAAAAGACGCCTGTTCTAAGTATTTCCACATTACCTGGAGGAAAATTTTGCCCTGAGTCCGCCTGATCTGGATATCGTATGAGCGTCCCCACTTGTCGATCAGGAGTTGGCGAAGGTCTTGTCCTGTCATAGTTTTATCGCAATTACTTTTCTTTACATTTCGTCATAAATGGAGCGCTTCTTAAATTAATGATACGGTGCAAAAGAATGTAATAATACCCTTAGCAAGGCTGTAAACCTTTCTACAAAAGGGTTTGTGGCGAACAGGCTTGCGACTTGCTTGGTATATATTTATTGGGCAAGTTTTAACAAAATCTGGGACTTAGCCCAGGGTTGTTCACATAGCTATACACTCAGACGTTACTCATGGCTCAACTTTCTAGCTCGTCAGACGTTCCCGATATGGGGCGTCGTCAATTTATGAATTTGCTCACTTTTGGGACCATTACAGGAACAGCTCTGGGGGCACTGTATCCCGTTATTAAGTATTTTGTCCCCCCTTCGAGTGGTGGAACGGGTGGTGGTCTAACTGCCAAAGATGCCATCGGCAACGATGTCATTGTGAGTGATTTTTTAGCTAATCATAATCCAGGCGATCGCACCTTGGTTCAAGGCTTCAGAGGCGACCCCACCTACATTGTCGTGACCGAGGAGAAAACCATTGACAATTACGGCTTAAACGCCGTCTGCACCCACTTGGGTTGCGTTGTTCCTTGGAATTCTGGTGAGAACAAGTTTATGTGTCCCTGCCACGGTTCCCAGTATGACAGCACCGGCAAGGTGGTACGGGGACCAGCACCGCTGTCTCTGGCACTGGTTCACGCTACCGTGGCGGAGGACAAGGTTACATTAACGCCTTGGACGGAAACCGACTTCCGTACCGGCGAAAATCCTTGGTGGACATAAGGTCATTAGTCATCGGTGCTTAGTTATCAGTCATCAGTTAGTCGTCATGGGTCATCGGTTATTTGTAACCGACCAAAAACGAAGGATGAAAAGGACAAAAAACTAAGAACGAAACCTAAGGACAAAGAACTGATAGATATTGTTTGAAATTCGACCCAGAATCCCTTCTTGAGAGATGAGAAAAGTTTCTTTATCGGCGATATCCAAAATAGGCAAACAGGCGATTTGCAAAACCGTCCTGGTTGCGATCGCCACCGTGTCAATATTCCTCGCCAGCGATCTAGCCCTTCCCCAATCAGCCAGTGCCTATCCCTTCTGGGCACAGCAAACCTATCCTGAAACCCCTCGCGAACCAACGGGGCGGATTGTGTGTGCTAACTGTCACCTCGGTGCCAAACCCACACAAATAGAAGTCCCTCAATCGGTTCTGCCAGACACCGTCTTTGAAGCTGTCGTAAAAGTTCCTTACGACACCAACACGCAGCAAGTGCAAGCGGATGGTAGCAAAGGTCCCTTGAACGTGGGTGCTGTGTTAATGTTGCCAGAAGGCTTCAAAATTGCCCCCGAAGATAGAATTCCTGAAGAAATGAAGGAAAAAATTGGGGAACTCTACTACCAACCCTACAGCGAAGACAAAGAAAATATTGTCATTGTTGGTCCCATTCCAGGCGATCAATATCAGGAAATTATCTTCCCCGTTCTGTCTCCCAATCCACAGACCGATAAGAAAGTTTTCTTCGGTAAATACGCGATTCACGTGGGTGGCAACCGGGGTCGCGGTCAGGTTTACCCCACAGGTGAAAAGAGCAACAATTCCGTCTATAGCGCTTCCGTAGCGGGTCGCATCACTTCCATTACCCAAGCTGAAGAAGGTGGCTCTGAAGTCACCATTCAACCAGCAGAAGGCAATGCAGTTGTTGATACAATTCCCGCCGGTCCAGAGCTAGTTGTCTCCGAAGGGCAGGAAGTCAAAGCTGGCGAAGCGCTGACCTCCAATCCGAACGTCGGTGGATTTGGTCAAATGGACGCCGAAATCGTTTTGCAAAGCCCCACCCGGATCAAGTGGTTGATGGCATTTATTGCTGCAATCATGTTGTGTCAAGTCTTGCTAGTCTTGAAGAAGAAGCAAGTTGAAAGAGTGCAAGCTGCTGAGATGAATTTCTAAGTTTGGCGTTGTACTGAATCATTATGAGACAGGCATTTTGCCTGTCTTTTTTTGCGCTCAAAAATAACGTACTTGCAAGCCTCCTCTACCTTTGCAACTTTATGGAGTAGGGAGGTTTCAGTCATCCCAGGCTATAGCATTGCATACCCTGTGCTTGGCTAACGCGATCAACCTAATAAAGTTTTAAGCCCAAAGCAAATTAGGATTATTTAAATACACCTTCTTGTTCATCCTCAAAGATATATTCATAGTCAAAAACTAAAGAGTTGAGATGTCGAATAATTGTAAAACCAAAATGAGTAACTAAATCCGTATTAAAAGTAGCGATAACTAGCTGTATTAACTTCCTCTCCGTAATTACAGGTTTTTGTACAAAATAATTACGTTTGTCAAAAAACCGATTATTAGGACTAGGAACGACGATTGCATTAATTCGATGAGCATGTTGAATTGGTTTTATATAAGTATTTAAAAACTCTTCTTGATTAATTTGTAGCTGGTAGAGTCTTTCATGCTGCAACCAGCTCATTTTAAACATCATTTTAATTAGTTCAAACCCCAAGATGTAGTTAAATACGTTGTTGCGTTCTTCTGAACTTAGAACCAGCCGCAGAGCTGATTCTAAGTACAATTCGGGCTGCCTACTTACATCTTGAGCTGAATGAATATAAAACTGTCTAATATAAATTCTTAAAACTGATTCATTTAAGTCTAACTTAAGGTGAAATTGTGTTAAATAGTCTTGGACTCGTTGCTGAGTATTTTTGTCTTGAAGTCTTTTGGCAACTAAGCCAGTAGCCGTATAATCATCCAGAAATTCGGCTTGCATTTCTGGAGTAGCCGCACACATTAGATGACACAATGACAGCACATAACGGCGCTGGCTCCAAGGCAAGCTTTCCGCCCATTTTTTTGCTTCTGGAGGGAGTTTATCAAGAATACTTTCTGATTCTCCAAGTTCAAACATCGCCGCTATTTGAGAGATTTGTTCAGTCATAACCAAAAAAAATATCAGTAAGTATACAAACCTAATCATCAAGAAATTCAAACAACCGAACACTTCTTAAGTTGAGTTGAGAATTAATTTTTTAAATTTATTTTTACCTGCCTATTTAGTTACTTGGAGTTCCTAAATCTCATCTCTTGTACCAGGAAGCGTTTCCTGCAATGTTTATCCTGCCAGGAAAGAGAAGTAATTCTCTGCTTTGATTACAAGAGAAAGAAGCTGAGGGGTGAGTTTTTCAGATGCAAGAGATGAGGCAATCAAACTTAAACTTATTGATGCTGACGTAGCGCTACAGAATCCAGTCCGAGCAGAGAAGTCGTACCCCTGGTTGCACGCCTTGTTGTTCATCAAAGCTGCAACGCTAGTGCGTGCTTCTTCCCCGGCGCTGGTTTGTTCTCGAAAATTCCACTGTTTCGTCATGGCTAGCAGCGATCGCAGGAGAGAAATTTAGTATCGTCTCCTTCCTAGGATTCCCAGATCAAAAGCCTGACTAACACTCAACAGACAAAAACGCACGAGATTCGTTCCCCAATCTTCGCTTTTTGAAGCAGACTGGGGCGATGAGAGCGATCGCGCACAAGCGTTAGTAGAGTCTGTCAGCCTTGTATCGAACTGGCAATTTTTTTAATTGCTTCTACGTCAACATCAAATTTTTGGGTAATTTTTTCAATGACTTGGGATTCTGCTGGTGTCACTGCGCTATCTAGTTGGGAGATTGTATGGCACTGAGCTAACAGCGGCAACGCATAGTCCCGATTGAGTTGATCTAGAAGCGTATCTAAAGGCTGTTGTTGATTGATGTTATTGGCGATCGCTTCTAGAGAAGCAGGGCTAAGTTTGGCAGCTTGTAACGACGGTAAGATATCTTCCCAAGATTTGCCTGGATGACTCGCCACGATGATATGAACCAGAATCCGATCCATAATCGCTTGTTGCGCGATCGCAGTTTCTAAATACTTCTCGCTTGCTGCCTGAGACTCTACCAGCTTTTCCGTCGATGCCTCAGAATGCAACTGTACCTCATAAAAGCGACAAGCCGCATACCCCAGCGCATAGATCATCGTCGCATTCGCGCTAGCACCGATTGCAGCACCCGCCACTGGCGTCGCTTTTAACAAACCCAAACCCGCCTTAATTGCACGAGAACCGCCCAAAGACAAACCAAAGATTCCCAGCACTTCACCCTTACGCGCGGGATCTTTCAAATCTAATCCATAAGCCGCGGCGATCTGATAAACCATCTCTGACTGCAATAGCGTCGTTGCTGCCAAATCAACCGTCAGCAACGCCAATGCTGCTCCCGGCAACAAGCTAGTCGCCAGTCCCATCCCGCCTCCATAAACCGCTTTCTCCATCATCAGACGATGAGCAATCTGATTCGGTTTTTCGTCGGGATACTTTTGCTGTAGCTTTTGAACATCAGCTTCAGCTTTTACCACATCAACTTGATTGATAATCCCCAGCAACCAATTCGTGGGTAACGCCCTCGTGACGTGCCGCAAAAATGAGTTGTCGCCCACAAAAGTCACTGCACGCCCTGCGCCTTGTGTGGTTTGTTCGATCAATTTTTGCGCTTGTTTCCCCGCCGCTTGAGCTACCCCAGTCGTCGTTGTCGCTACAGCTTTACCTGTCTGGAAGGCAGTGTTACCAACTGCCATGCCGACTCCGGCTACTGTTTTCGCCACTGCTTGCCCAGCAGTCGCAACTGAATCGAAGAACGATGGCTTCTTGACATCCGTGGATTGCGTTAAAGATTCCGCATGGTCTGTTTTTGAGACAGAAGTTGAGGAGTTTGCTTCTGTCTCTTCAGACACGATTCCCGGCTTGTCATCCATCGTTTAATTCCTATTGCCCGGTGGGTTTATCTGCGAGCATATCTCACTCAAATTCGATTCCGCCTGTATCGGGGGAAAGAAAAACCGCGAACTTTCAACCAGATTTAAGTCCCCGAAAGGGATTTAAATCTGGTTGGGCAACGCGATCGCCTTCAATCCCCCTCTATGGCAGAAGAGAGAAAGCTCAGCGCGATCGCCTTCTATCGATCTTTAGCGGGCGCGAGGCAGATTGGCAGCAGGAGACACCTGCAAAATCCGGCTATCTAGCTTGCGAACCACATCTCCTACCTGCACCGCAGGCTTTTTCCCATTGACGTACATCACCGCTGTTAACGCTCCTGTCGAATTTCGGCGAAAAGCAGCGATATCCATCCGCACAGGTTGCTGTTGTATCTTCAGAGCCAGCGTCATCCCACTAGAAGCATTCCCCAAGTTATTCAGTTCCGGCAGGGGTTTGTATTCTACAACTTCTAGTCCCTGGTATGCTTTGAGTCTCTCCCGCAGTAGGCTCAACATCTGTTGTTGCTTCTGAGGGTTCTGCATTTCTTGCAGACCCGCATCAAAATTAGCTTGTTCGGGCTGATTTGGCATATTTCCAGTGAAGCCCAAAACGATTTGGTAGTTCTCCGGATTAACGAAAGCAAAGAAGTTCTCCGGCTTCATGTTCGCTTGCGTTAGTTGTTGTCTGAGAACATCCAATTTGGAGGCAATCTCAACGGCTACATCCGGTGGGAGTTCCTGAAACCCAGCAGGCAAATCTTCTAAAGTCAGCTTTACCTCAGACGACGCTGGTTGAGTGGTCGGTGCTGGGGAGGCTGCCGGGGAGGCTTCTGAAGCTGGTGCGGATGGAGCGACTTTTGGTTCTGGGGCGGGTGTTTGGACAGGTGCTTCTTGGGCAACAATAAGGGGAGTGGCGAACGTAGATTGAAAAGAGCCACCAACGCAAAGAGCGCCGGTTAACAGGCTAAGTGTCAAAGTTACTTTTTTTAGCACAGGTTGAACTTTACGCTGATTTCAAAACAGAGCAGGCAAATCGATCGTCAATTACCAGGATAGGCGAACCACCACCGGAACTTATTGGGGATACCCGCCGAATGCTGACTCGCTTTCGCCGTAAAATCTTAAAATAAATTCAATTTTGCCCAGCCTGCTTCAATTTCATGTCCATCTAAGACCCCAGAATTACTATGCCCATCGGCTATCTTGCTCTTGTTCTCCATGCCCACCTGCCCTTCGTGCGGCATCCTGAAAGTGACTACGTTCTGGAAGAAGAGTGGCTGTTTGAAGCCATCACCGAAACCTACATTCCTCTGCTGCACGTATTTGAAGGCTTAAAGCGGGACGGCATTGACTTCAAGATCACCATGAGCATGACACCGCCTTTGGTGTCGATGCTGCGCGATCCGCTACTGCAAGAGCGCTACGATGACCACTTAGCGAAACTGGAAGAACTCGTTGAACTAGAAGTTGAGCATAATGCGAATAACGGTCATATTCGCTATCTTGCCGAACATTACGTTCATGAATTTAGCGAGATTCGTCAAACCTGGGAACGCTATGACGGCGACTTGGTAACGGCGTTTAAGCAATTTTTAGATAGTAATAACCTGGAGATCATCACCTGCGGCGCAACGCACGGCTACCTGCCGCTGATGAAGATGTATCCTCAGGCAGTCTGGGCACAAATTCAGGTCGCAGTAGAACACTACGAGCAAAACTTTGGGCGTCCTCCTAAAGGGATTTGGTTGCCGGAATGCGCCTATTATGAAGGGTTAGAGCGGATGCTCGCTGATGCGGGATTGCGCTACTTCCTGACGGATGGACATGGTATTCTCTACGCCCGTCCCCGTCCCCGCTTTGGCTCTTATGCGCCTATCTTTACAGAAACCGGAGTTGCTGCCTTTGGTCGAGATCACGAGTCTTCGCAACAGGTGTGGTCTTCGGAAGTAGGCTATCCCGGTGCGGCGGAATATCGGGAATTTTACAAAGATTTGGGCTGGGAAGCGGAATACGAATACATTAAGCCCTACATCATGCCCAACGGTCAGCGGAAGAATACGGGCATCAAATATCACAAGATTACTGGGCGCGGTTTAGGGTTGGGCGATAAGCAACTTTATGACCCTTATTGGGCGCGGGAAAAGGCTGCTGAACACGCTGCTAACTTTACCTATAACCGAGAGCGGCAAGTTGAGCATTTGCACCACATTATGCAGCGTCCGCCAATCATTGTTTCGCCTTACGATGCGGAATTGTTTGGTCACTGGTGGTACGAAGGTCCTTGGTTTATCGATTATCTGTTCCGCAAGTCTTGGTATGACCAAGGCACGTATCGGATGACGCATTTGGCTGATTATTTACAAGAGAATCCTACGCAGCAAGTCTGCCGTCCTTCTCAGTCGAGTTGGGGTTATAAAGGCTTCCACGAGTATTGGCTGAATGAAACGAACGCATGGATTTACCCGCACTTGCATAAGGCAGCAGAGCGGATGATCGAGCTGGCGCGGCGGGAACCAGCGGATGAGCTGGAGTGGAAAGCGCTCAATCAAGCGGCGCGGGAAGTGCTGCTGGCACAATCTTCTGACTGGGCGTTTATTATGCGAACCGGAACGATGGTGCCTTATGCGGTGAGAAGAACGCGATCGCACTTGATGCGCTTCCACAAACTCTACGACGAAATCAAAGATGGCAAAATCGACAGCGGTTGGCTAGAAAAAGTCGAGGAAATTGACAACATCTTCCCCAAAATCAACTATCGCGTCTATCGACCTCTTTAATCCAATTAAAAATTACCAGGGGCTGCCGACTAAGGTAAAGGCAGCCCAATAGTAGGGGTGCGATAGATTCACGTTCTGAATTCCTGCCAGTTCTGGCGGCAGGGATATCTCCCCTCTGGAACTGTGCAACTGACCATCTTGCAAGCGTACCTTCCCTTGCACCATCCCTATCTGAGCTTGCCTGAGCGCCTCTGCTTTAATCGGCGCAGTTTTCAGTTGCCGATAAAACTCTGTCATCAGCGCTAAGGTTCCTTCATCGCTAACAGACCACAAACTGGCGATCGCAGACTTCGCTCCAGAGTTAACGGCTAACCCCGCAAAGCCTAATTCTGCTTGTTTATCGCCGAGAGCAGTTCTACAAGCACTCAGGACTAACAGTTCCACGGGTGGAGAGTTCCACCGTAATTGCCGCATCTTATCCAATGTTAGTTTCGCGTCCCATAACTGAACGTAGGAGTTGCTCGGGTCTCCCGGCTCGAAGAAAGCATGAGTCGCCAAGTGAATAATTTTATAAGGTTCTGAGGCGCGTTGCGATTGCAGATTCGCCAGGGTGAATTGTTGGTTTAAGAAGAATTTACCCTGCCATAGCTTTTGCGCGATCGCAGATAACTCTACTGGCACCGCAGGCAAGGGAGTTTGCTCCTTGAATTTGGACGCACCCATCGCCAGAACTTGCGAATTCTTCAGAGAGACATAGAGGGTATCCGTCAGTTTGAAGGCAGGAATACGCCCAATATTATACTTTTCCACCAGAAACTTTTGCCCATCATGGAAAGCTGCCAGCGGTATAGTCCGCAGACCAGCACCCACACAAAAGATTAGCGTGTCTATCTTATTTGTTTTTAAATCTGCCTCCAGTGGTGCAACGATCCACTGATATAACTGCTGCGCTGCTGGCAGGTAGCGGGTACTATTCCGATGTCTGGGATCTACGATATTTTCTCTAAACTTTGCCGCTTCTTTGAGCAGGACTTCACTCTTCGCTTCCGAGATGCGCTTGTGAATCGGTTGATTCCCCGGAGTAATCAACACCAGTTCTAGTTGTTTTGCTCTAGGCACTACATAAATTAGAGCAGGCTTTTGACCCGTTTGAACCGCGATTTTGCCTAGAGTATCGGCGACATCCTTTGCTGTAATTGACTCGTCGGAGAAATTGAGCCGAAAGTAATCTTCATATTGTTTTTCCCACGTTTGCTCAATTTGGGGCACTATCTCCGTTAAATTTTCTCGGTCGAAAGCATTGTCTAATTTGGTGGGGGTAGCAGCTTGTGCCAGAAGAATCTTCCCTTCCGCACCAGATACGGTGGCAGTAGTATTGGGTGCTGGAATGATTGCTTGTGCCTGTACCCGTTCTGTGCTGATTCCCACCAGGTGTAGTACTGCTAGCAACAAGCTAACACTACTCACGATTGATTTCATAGCGGCCTCGCTAATTTTGAGATGACTGGAAGATTAAGCTTAAGCGATGCACTTCACGAGTAGATATAGATAGTGTTAGCGCATATTTTTTCGAGTAACAGCAAAGACAGCCAAAGTTCTACTATTTGGGAGCATTTCAATTGTAAAAATTTACATAGAAGGGGTTCTATCCTCTCTTTAAGCATCGGAAATAGGATTTCTCCCTTCCCTTCTCTCTCTATTCCCTCGTTTTCCGGAGAGAAGATAAGAAATATAGCAACATCTGAGTTGCGTAGATGCCACTCTCCGGGACACGGCAATACCGTATCCCTAGCTCATTCCAGCCTAAGTTTGAAAAAAACTGGTAAATTCTTAATCTATCGCCGAACAATTTGGTGCAATTGTTCCACTTCATCTAAGATTTTATCCATTCCGGCTTCGGCAATGCATTTGACGTAGTTAATTTTGATTTCTTCTAACATATCTACAAGTAAAGATTCGATTTCCTTAAAGTTGTCTTTTTTCTGTAATTCCACCTCTAAAGCTTTTCCAAAGTTATCAATTAACCGAGTCGTTAATTCTGTCCCGACTGGATCTTCAACTGCTTTCAGGGCGTTGCTGTAAGCAGTTTGAGATAAATTTTTAGCGAGATTTTCACTAATCTGGCTAGGTAAACGGCTCAAACCCGGAATATTTTGGAATTGCTGAAAAACCGGAAATTGATTGAGACTACTTTCTAGACTGTGATGTACTAAAGCTTCTAAATCAGGCTGAATTTTGGGGAGAACATTATGGACACTGAGGTTAATCAGGCGGGTTGCGATCGCTTGCACCTCATTAGTGTTATTGATATTAATATAGGGGCGGCTATTCCCCGGATGAAACAGCCTGCGTGCGAGATCGCCGCGTTGAATCGCTCCTTGCATTTGGTTAATTACCTGTATCCCCATAATTTCAGTCAATTCTTCAGCGAAGTTAGCTACAAAATCATGGTTAATTTGCTGCCGTACAGGCTCAAAATTTAGTAATTCAGATTGATAGAGGCGAACCATTACCGGAATGACTCGCAGCCACCGCCACAAGGGTAGCAGCAAAAACAGGTCATACCATCGCCGCAGCATTCCCTGTAGCCAGCTAAAGTTAGGATATTGGCGTCTGATATAGAAAGTGCGAACCAAAAATTCTAGAGCGAATAAAATTGTAAACGGTAAGTCAAGCAACCAAAATTCATCAAAAAATTTTCCATTGATTCCCAAACTGCGATAGTAGTTAGTCTGAATCAGAGGGCGAGTTTCTGTATTAAAGAAGTTGAGTTCTTGCTGCCAACCGGCTTGGGAAAGATAAGCTTGACTCCAAAATTGATTAAAGGCTTGATGGGCAGATTCTTTCCCCACGCGATCGCGCACTTGATTCTTAATTTTTTCTAAAGCACCGCTTTTCTTCGCCAGCGCAAATGGATTATCTTCAATCATTTCATTACTGCGGCTACGCAAGTCCTGTAGCAAGCTTTCTACCTCTGCTGACTCTAGCCCAGTCTGCATCACTTGCTGTTCCAGTTCGTTCACCCGATTGAGATAAGCTTGTGTTTCTCGATGCGGTTCAATTCCTTTAATTGGATCGTACACCTGAATGAGACTGGAAATTTCCCGAAGGTAGAAATCACGCCAGGGTATATAACTGAGATCAAACAACACAAAAGCAAAGTTGATCGTGGCAATGATTGCCATCAATCTCTCAAACCAGCGGTGGCGGACGGGAGGCTTTCTGATAGCGAGTTTTGATTCCATAAGTCTGTCAGATGAGTCTATTCCTTAAAAAAGTATGGAATTCTCTGGAAAAACTCGCAATCTATACTAAGCAAGTTGACGAATCGGTAATATGGCTGCAACCAGGCAAGACCAATCCGGTTCGCCAGATTTTATTTTACTTAGAATTCCTCATAAATCCATGATGATTAGGGGATTAGGGGAAACGGCAACCATCGTGCTAAAAAAGAAAATTGTGATAATGCAGTGGTAGTGTACGGGAAGGATTGTTCGCAGGAAGGTCTATGCCGAAACGCTCCTGCTTTTGGGAATTCCTGTTTTCGACACAGCCAAATTCAGTGGCTGAGAAGAGGCGGAAGTGACAATCATCACAAACCTGGACAAAAGTTGTCACATTTGGGCAACCCTTTCATCACAAGTCTCCATTAATCAATCGCTAATATTGGAGACATCTGCAATTTTTCAGTCAGATATAAGTGAGGAGAAGGCTATGAAAATTATCTTAACAATTCGGTGGTTAGTTCAAATAATTGTTTTGCAATTTATTACTTTGTGCGTGGCATCCATACTGCTGCTTTGGTTTGCCAGATCCGGCTGGTAATCGGTATCCTGCTATAACTCTGTCAGCGAGTCTAGAATGGGCTTAGTAAGGATTTCCTTTTGCCAAATATGGGCACCACTCTAGGCACACTTTTAGTTTTCTTTTTCGTTCTAGCAGCTTCTGGACTTAAACTAGATCGAGAATACGAACGCGGCGTCATCTTTCGACTGGGTAGAACAAAGGGCGTTATGGGGCCAGGGATGTATTGGATTATTCCCTGGATCGATCAAAAAATGCAGATCGATGTCCGCACAAAAACAGTGAATATCGAACCCCAAGAAACCGTTACAGCGGACAGCGTTACGATTAAAGTGAATGCTGTTCTGTATTACCGAATTCTTGACCCGTCAAAGGCGATCAATCGGGTTGAAGATTACAATATGGCGGTTTACCAAATCGCCTTGACGACTTTACGGAATGTGGTTGGTCAAAATATCCTGGATGATGTTTTACAAAGCCGGGATAAAATTAACACCAAAGTCCAAGAAATAGTCGATGAAATCACAGAACCTTGGGGGATTGTGATTGAACGGGTGGAAATGAAAGACGTGGAAATTCCCCTGGCGATGCAACGGGCAATGGCAAAAGAAGCGGAAGCTATTCGAGAAAAACGAGCCAGGCTCATTAAAGCAGCGGCAGAACAGGAAGCTTCAATTAAGTTAGCCGAAGCTTCTCAAATGATTATGAAAAACCCCGCTGTATTAGAGCTGCGACGCCTACAAATGCTGACAGAAATTGGGGCGGAAAATAATACGACGACGGTGATTATGATGCCGTCCGATATCATTCAAGCGGCAAAGAATTTGACCGCAGGAATCTCGAATGGTAATCAAGCCGAGGTACGTCCGTTTCAACCAGAGGTAATTTTTACCGAGAAGCCAGTTCAGGATGACGCCCTCTAAGCCCTGTCATTAGCTGCAAAGCAAAGGTCTTAACGGGGCGAATTCGCCGCAGCATCCATAAACCCAAGCGGCGAATTGCTACCACTGGCAACCAATTATTAGAAAACATCCGATCTAAGAAATCGGTAAAGCCTAAAATTGTTAGGTTTTCTTGTTTACGCCAGCGTTCGTAGCGTTTAAGTACCTGTAAATCCCCGATATCTTCACCTAAATTATGGGCAGATTTTAAAACTTGGGCGATCGCTGCTGCGTCCCGAATCCCCAAATTCATGCCTTGTCCCGCCACTGGATGGCAACAATGGGCAGCATCACCAATCAAGGCGAGTCGAGGAAGCGTGTAGCGATCGCTTTGCATCAATTGCACCGGGAAAACATAGCGATCGCCTTCTAGTTCTAGACGCCCCAACAGTCCAGCAGTGCGTCGTTCCAGTTCCGCCAAAAACTCTTTTTCGTCAATTTCCTTCAAAGCTTTCGCTTCTGTATGCGGGGCAGTCCAAACAACTTGGCAGCGGTTCCCCGGTAGCGGTAGAACCCCCATCGGGCCACTAGGCCAAAAGCGTTCGTAGGCGATATTCTGGTGGGGTTTTTCTGGTTTAATCGTTGCCACCACACAGGATTGCCAGTAATGCCAGCCTTGGGTGCGGATACCAGCGGCTTCGCGGATGGGCGATCGCGCCCCATCCGCCGCTACCAGCAAGCGCGTTCTGATTTTGGATGTTTGCTTCCCCTGATCGCCCCCGCTGTTTGAGGGGGGATTGGGGGGGATCTCCGAGGCTTGAGAAGATTGAATTTTAGAGTGGGGGATCTCCCCTCTGACAGCAATTTCGATCTCTACCGCGTCAGCTTGATAGTCTGCACTTACCACTTCCGCCGGACACAACCAAGACACATTCGGGCAATCTCTCAAGCTATCCTGCAAAGCCGTCAGCAGCACCCGATGTTCCGCCCCATACCCTAGCCTTTCTGTCCCTAAATCTTGGGGAGAAAATTGCACGATGCCAGGATAATCGGCGTCAGATAAGCGAATTTGTTGAAATGCATTGATTTGAGGCAGTATTTTATCCCAAACCCCCATACCCTCGAAAATGCGCCCCGACATGAGGGAGATGGCATAAGCGCGTCCGATGGCAACAGCAGCAGACTGGGGCGATCGCTCAATTAACGCTACCCGCAGCCCAGAATCTTTTAAGGCACAAGCGAGAGTTGCCCCAATAATTCCACCGCCCACAATTGCTAAGTCGTAGTCAAAGCCTTGTGGAGCTGCCGATGTCTGCGGCGACGAAATTGTTTGAACGGTCTGTTCCAGCGCCATTGTTAACAAAATTAGTCAAAACAATAAGAATATTTACTATTGTGACGCGAACAGATAGAGCAATCAAGTTGAGAAGCGCGATGTCTAGTAAACAACCGAATCCCCAGGCTCTTTCCTTGCCCTTGGTGGCTGGGGATTCGGTTTTTGGACGCCAACAAGTATTGGGTTAGGGAGAGGACAACACACCGATGCTCTGGATGCAGTTTGGTAGAATAAAAAATTACCCCACTAATTGCAAAACAATTAGTGGGGGATGCATAACGAGGAAGCTTGCTAAAGGTTAGGCATCTGAAGAAGCTTCCTCTTTCTTATTAGCGGTCTCTAGAAGAGATGTTTTGAAAATCGGTGCAATGTTTAAGACTGATTTCATACTCTCAAAGGGCACAACTTCAGACTACTTAGCACCCATTTCGATTACAGCACTGCGGGTGAAATTAATCCGCTCTTCAAAGTCCAGTTGCTTGATTTGAGCAACAAAATCGTTGGTTTCTTCGGGCAGTTGATAGTCAGAAGGCACCGTAATGATTTCACCTTTGTCCATGCCTTGTGCTAACCGGAGCCACACATCCAGCTTAGAGCTAGAACTTACAGCTTTATAGGCACGGCTAATATCAGTATCGGCTCGTGAAGCGATGTCGCGTTGCGCCTGTAGCTGTTCTTCCTTGGGCATTGCCAGGATTGCATGGTATAAGGCGGCAGCTTCTTCTTGGGCAGAAGTGGCATTTGCTGGTGTCAGTTGGTCTTTGATGTCGAGGTAGCCGAACCACAGGATGGCAAGCTGAGTATCTACATCAAAGCCCTGAAACTTTTGTAAGGCTTGTTTGCTGGTGTCGTTGGTAGTAAATGTCATTTATGCATCTCCGATTGTTTTGCTTTAATGACAGCTCAGGGAAGTGAGCCGCTGAAACAAGTTCGTTTTGCCTCAATATTAAGATTTAATAAGCTGGCGACCGGAGATTAACCTCGCTTAAGACAGAGATAGCGATCGCGCCTGAAGACGGATGTAGAGACACGCGATCGCTCTTAAGGCAGGGAAAACAGAATTCCCATCAATTAGCCATTCACTAAACTCAGAGACATCAGCTCATCCGCCATCTCGAAGTTAGCGGTAACGTTTTGCACATCATCGAGTCCTTCTAGGGTGTCAATCAATTTGAGGAGCGATCGCGCCTGCTGTGAATCGCCAACTCCCACCGTATTGTTAGGAATCCAGCGCAGTTCCACCTCGGTGACTTTAAAGCCTTTCTCCTTTAAGGTTCGCTCTAGGTTCTCCAAATTTGCCACAGAGGTAAACACGTCGGCTCCCTCCGTATCCTCCTCCTGTGTCAGTTCGTAGGACTCAGCGCCCCCTTCCAGGGACGCCTCCAATAGCTCCTCTTCGTCAACCACGCCTTGCAGGATACAGACACCTTTCTGCTCAAACATCCACGAGACGCAGCCTGTTTCACCGAGATTACCGCCATTTTTGCTAAAAGCTGCTCTCAAATCAGCAGCGGTACGATTGCGATTATCGGTGAGCGCTTCCACCAAAATTGCCACGCCGCCGGAACCATAACCTTCGTAGCGAATTTCTTCTAGCTGAGCGCCATCTGCACCCCAAGTCCCCGCACCTTTTGCGATCGCTCGTTCAATATTCTCATTCGGAATCCCAGCCGCCTTCGCCTTATCAATCGCCGTGCGGAGTTGAAAATTACCTGCTGGGTCTGGTATACCACTGCGAGCTGCCACAATAATCGCGCGAGCTAGCTGGGTGAAGGTTTTGCCCTTCACTGCATCCACTCTCGCCTTCTGACGCTTAATATTTGCCCACTTACTATGTCCAGCCATAGACTGAAATTATTTATACGATCGTCCAAACATAGGATAAACAAAAATCAACCGTACTTCATACCAAGCCTATCCGCTTAGGAGGATGCCTGAAAAGTCATAATCGAGACGCTTAAACGGTAGAGATCCCCCTAAATCTCCCGATAAATTGGGGGTCTTTGAGAAACTTATCCCTTCTTTTTAAGGGGGACTGGGAGGATAAAATCAACTTTTGACACTTCTCAGACATCCTCTTAATCTTGTTTCTATACCCTGCGTAGCCAATAGCTAAAGCTTTACTTTAAATCAATCAAGCAGATGTTTTAGTTTAAGCAAGAAAATTATAAGTGTAAAAAATATTTGCAAAAACCAATTGTTTTTAAGCAAAAAGATGGCTTTTAGTCGCTGATGATGAGTATTTTAAAGCTGTTTCGGTTCAAAATTGGGCATTCAATTATGTCAGTTGGATTTAACGGGTCTAGTAATTTTTTCCAAAAACTGTGGATTTTTTTGAGCCGGGGGTTGCTATTAAGCATTGTTCTGTTAGGATTGGCAGGATGTCAGCTACAGTCGGGGCGTTCGGAAGCCGCGGATGTCATCCGACTGACGTTGTGGCAAGGGGTGAATCCGCCGCCGAATCGGGATGTGTTGCAGTCGCTGGTAGACAAGTTCAACCAGGCGCATCCGAAGATTCAGGTGGAATCCCTTTATGTGGGACAAGCGGATCAGCAGTTACCAAAAATTTTGGCAGCGGTAGTGGGAAATGCGCCGCCGGATTTGTTGTGGTTTAACGCAACGCTGACGGGTCAGTTAGTAGAATTGGATGCGATCGCGCCTATGGAAAATTGGCTGGCGCAATCCCCCGTCCGCGACGAAATTGACCCCGCGTTGTTTGAATCAATGCAGTACGCGGGTCATACTTGGTCGGTGCCGTTTGGGACGAATAATGTCGGAGTTTTTTATCGTCCCAGTTTGTTTAAAGCCGCGGGAATAACCGAGTTGCCCAAAACTTGGGACGAATTGCGGCAAGTTGCTCGTACTTTAACCCGCGATACAAATAGCGACAAGCGCATCGACCAACACGGGATGTTTTTGCCCTTAGGAAAGGGAGAATTTGCAGTATTCCTTTGGTTGCCATTTATGTGGAGTGGCGGCGGTGAGTTGGGAAATGCTCAAGGGCAAGAAGCTTCTGCGATCGCTTTAGCCAACAATCAAGGCGCGATCGCTGCTCTTCAATTTTGGCGCAATTTAATTGAAGATGGCTCAACCATTTTGTCTCTACCAGAAAGAGGCTATGAGACAGATAACTTCCTTGCTGGAAAGGTCGCAATGCAACTAACTGGCCCTTGGACGCTGGGGCAACTGAAAGCCACCGGCGTTGATTTTGGCGTTTTCCCTATCCCAGCGCAAAAAGAACAAGCTACGGCGACGGGGGGCGAGAATCTGTTTATTTTAAAAACAACCCCAGACCGAGAAAAAGCGGCATGGACGTTTGCTGAATATGTTGCGGGAGAGGAATTTCAGACCGAATGGGCACTCGGTACCGGCTACCTACCCGTAAATCTGAAGGCGCGGCAAAGTGCCAAATATCAAGCCTTTGTCGCCGAACAACCGGCGGTGAAAGTGTTTTTAGAGCAGGCAAAGTATGGGCGATCGCGTCCTATCTTCACGGGTTATAATCGGGTTTCCGAAAATGTCGGCAGAGCGCTGGAATCTGTCTTACTCGGCAAAAGTTCGCCCCAGGAAGCACTCAAAAACGCCCAGCAGCGGCTAGATTTGATTTTTAAGTAATTTAAACGCTTTCGGTACAGCAAATTTGTAAAGACGCCAAAGTATCCCCTCTTGGCAATCCGAAAGCGTTTCCCATTATTGACACTGGCTACAATCTAGCAGCACAGACGGCGGCTCCAATCAGTCCCACTCGCGGATTTAGCACAATATGCACCGGCATTCTTTCGAGTAACGGACTCACGCGACCTTTGTTCAGAAAGGCATGGAGGAAACTGCCTTCTTGAATCAACGGCAGAATTTTGGCGGCGATGCCACCAGCAACGTAAAGACCGCCATAAGGTAATAGTTTGATGGCAAGATTCCCGGCTTCGGCACCGTAAGCTTCCACGAAGATTTGCATCGTTTGTTCGCACAAGCGATCGCGCTTTTCCAAAGCAGCTTTACCAATAATCGCAGCGGGATCGATCGTCTTGTCTTTCTGCCCGATCTCTTGTTCCCAGTTTCTAATCATCTGCCCAATTTCTGACGATTCCTCAGCAATTTTCCGATCTCTTAGGAACTGGTAAATTGAGACGATGCCTAGACCGGAAACCACTCGCTCGACTGAAATTCGCTGAATATTGTGCTTATCGAGCAGATATTTCAACAGCTGAAATTCTAACTCCGAGCGAGGTGCAAAGTCAGCGTGTCCGCCTTCCGAGGGGAAAACTTTATGGGCGTTGGATGCTAAGCGGATTAAAAACCCTTGTCCTAAGCCGGTACCCGCACCAATCACGCCAATCGGGGCGTCTTCCTGATGCTTGCCAGCTTGCAAAGTGTACAAGTCTGATCCAGTTAAACCCAAGACACCATAGCCAACTGCGGCGAAATCGTTGATTAAACCAACCGCAGCGATTCCCAGTTGTTGCTCCAGCCGTTTGCTATCAAGCGACCAAGATAGATTTGTCAGGATAGAGGTGTTGTTGACAACAGGACCCGCGATCGCAAAACAAGCTTTTTCCGGTTTCGGTGTCTCGCCGAGTTGTCCAGCCGCCGCCGTCAAAAACTGCCGCACCATTGGCACCAAATCGGGAAAATTGCCACTGGGGAAAATCTCCTCATACAGAGTCTGCAATAATTCCCCAGAATCAGACGCTTCTACCAAGCGCAGAATCGTCTTAGTACCCCCGATATCCCCTGCTAATAACAATCCCATGACCTTAATTAAACCGGATGACTTTTTCAGTTTGACTCAAGTGAGAAACATCTCCATTGAGTTCCATCACCCATTCTTCACCATCGCGCACCAGCTTAACCAAACAACACAGCGCCGCGTTTACTTCAGTTTCGGCTGTACCCCCCCGGATACCGAGAGTTGCACCCAGCACTGATGCACCGTGACCCACCAATAAGATATCTTCGGAAAACTCAGATGCAAGGCGTCTTGCGACTTCCCCAGAGCGTTCCATTACTTCTTCCCCAGTTTCGGGATAATTCGCGATTACGCGAGAAGTGTAACTGAGGTCAATTTGGGGAAATTGCTCGTGTAATGCTTCCATTGACAATCTTTCAGGCATCGCTGGCATCCAGTGAGGATTTAACCATTCGCTTAAGCCAGACTCAAGTTTAATTGGTAAATTCAGCACTTGTGCAACTTGGTGCGCCGTTTGTACCGTTCGCAGGAAGGGCGAGGCAAAAATATGGGCAATCTTTTCTCCCTTCAGGCGCTGCGCGAGTTGTTTGGCTTGTTCCACGCCGTCCTCAGACAGGGGTGGATCGTAGGGACGTTCGGCGGTTAAGAACCAGTCGGGGTTCACGAAGTCGAGGCGGTTGGCGTGTCTTGCAATCCAGACGGTTTGGGTCATGGGTTTAGGGGATAATGAGCAAAGAGCAAGCCGGATACGATTTCACCTAAAGGTCGCCGCCAATCAATTGTTGGAAGTGGCAGCTGGCTCCAGACGCGAACTGACAAGTCAGCGCTTCGCTATCGCTAGCTCGTCTTCTATAATCTAAAATCCAAAATGGTAGAAAGCGATGGCGATCGCAGCCTCTTGAGCAAGCTGCCAATTTAATATACTCTGCAAAATCAATCTCAGTCGTTTCTCCCAAGTTTTCCAAGCGGAATAGACAGACCGGATTCTCCTCAAACTGCGATTACCAGGTTTTCTGGCACTTTGCGCCCAGAAAGTCATCCTTTTGCTTAAGAAAATCCCTATTTTTCGGCTTTTCGCTCTCAGACCTGGTGCAATAATGTAATACCGCGATCGCGTCCCTCACTGATGAGAGCAATTGCTCAATTGGAGTTGCTAACGCTTCGTAATACTTTTTCCTGGAGACCAAGGTGCCGCGAGCATCGTCCTACCCCCACCTATCAATGTCGCTGAGTGTCAGTAAGCATCTGCAAGATTTTTCTCATTTTGTTTCTCAAGATGCAATTATCCGATGGATTCGTGGGTACCCTTTTACTAGCTGATGTTGAAGGAAACGGCACGGGAACCCCCCTCTTGGGATAGACACAGCTCCTTTCAGAAAGGTTACAATAGTTTACAATTGCGATCGCTTTAAATTATCGCTCTGATTCAAGACTCAGCGCTATGAAAACTGCTCAGACCTCTACAGATACCGTCCGTGCTTACTTGCGAGAAATTGGGCGCGTTCCCCTGCTTACTCACGAGCAGGAAATCCTTTATGGAAAACAAGTACAGCGCTTAGCCACCTTGCAGGAAGTAAAAAATTCACTCTTGTTGCAGTTAGGACACGAGCCAACCGACGAGGCGTGGGCTTCTTCAACTGGGTTGTCAGAGAAAGAGTTACAGCAGGCGATCGCAGTGGGTGAAATCGCCAAGCGCAAGATGGTCGAAGCCAACTTGCGGCTCGTCGTCTCGGTTGCCAAAAAGTACATCAAACGTAACGTAGACCTCTTGGACTTGATCCAGGAAGGCACAATGGGAATGCAACGGGGCGTCGAAAAATTTGATCCCACCAAAGGCTACCGATTTTCCACTTATGCTTATTGGTGGATTCGGCAGGCGATTACTCGCGCGATCGCAGAAAAAGGACGCACCATTCGCCTCCCCATTCACATCACCGAAAAACTCAACAAAATTAAGAAAGCTCAGCGCCAACTTGCTCAAAACCTGGGACGAGCTGCTACAGTCGGCGAACTCGCCGCCGAACTAGAATTGACCCCCAAGCAAGTTCGGGAGTACCTAGAGCGGGCGCGTCAGCCCCTTTCTTTGGATCTGCGTGTCGGAGATAATCAGGATACAGAACTGGTAGAACTACTGGAAGACACCGGCCCTTCCCCAGAAGACTTCGCAACTCAATCTTCCCTCCAAGTTGACTTAGAAAAACTAATGTCAGACTTAACGCCTCAACAACGCGAGGTATTAGCGCTGCGGTTTGGTTTAGCCGATGGACAAGCCATGACGTTGGCAAAAATTGGCGAACTTCTCAACATCAGTCGGGAACGAGTACGGCAAATCGAACGGGAAGCCCTCTCCAAGCTTCGCAAGCGCAAAGCCGATATGCGGGAATATATTGCGGCTAGCTAATTGAGGAGTCAGGATTGAGGAGTTAGGACTGAGGACTGAGGGCTGAGGACTGAGGAGTCAGGGATTAGGAGTCAGGGATTAGGAGTCAGGGCTGAGGAGTTAGGGCTGAGGACTGAGGACTGAGTAGCCAGTTTTAAGTTTTGAGTATGAACTTTCTCAGCACTTAATAAAGGTAAAAGAATCCGCCGTTTAAAGTTCGGTTCTGCCCACTGTGACCCCGGAAGGAGCCTGCTAAATTAAGGGTATTAGAAGGATTTACAACTCTCGGAGCTAGTTTCCGAGTCGATCGATAGAACAAGTATTGAGCAGCGATCTACCCTGGTACAAGGATTTGAGAGTAGCTGCCTCTAGAAAGTACGGAGAAACAAAGTGAACAACCCGTCAAATCGAGTCTCAGAGTTCTTTGAAGGTGAGTCGGAAGGCGGCAACTTGCTTTGGCAATACGTCCAATCCATGAGTCCAGAGACGATTACTCAGCTTTCCAAACCCGCGTCTCAGGAAGTATTTCAGGTGATGGAACGCAATATTGTTGGGCTGTTGGGGCACCTACCACCAGAACATTTTGGTGTAACGATCACCACCAATCGTGAAAACTTAGGGCGTATGCTGGCTTCGGCGATGATTAGCGGCTATTTCTTGCGGAACGCCGAACAAAGAATGACCTTTGAAAATGCCTTGACAGGTGCTACTGAAGTCAATGTATCTGATGCTGAATAGGCAAATTGAGCGGCATCAGCGCCAGTTCCGATGATTGTACTGCAATTGCAGCAACAAAGCGGCTCGGCAGACTGGGAAGTCAGTCTGCCGAGTTCTGCTATTTTGGAGTTTAGGCGATCGCTTCTAGCCTGGTACTCCCAAAACGGTCGAGACCTCCCCTGGCGTCACCACGCCGACCCCTACGCCATCTGGGTATCGGAAATCATGCTCCAGCAGACCCAGGTAAAAACAGTTATTCCTTACTACCAGCGGTGGTTAGCCCAATTTCCCACAATTGAAACCCTCGCCGCTGCTGACTTGCAGCAAGTCCTCAAAGCTTGGCAGGGACTCGGTTACTACGCCCGTGCCCGTAATCTGCACAAAGCCTCTCAGGAAATTATCCAGCGTCACAACGGAATTTTTCCCACCCACCTATCAGACGTTTTAGCTTTATCCGGGATTGGACGCACCACCGCCGGAGGCATCCTCAGCGCCGCCTTCAATCAACCCGTGGCGATTCTAGATGGCAACGTCAAGCGGGTTTTAGCGCGGCTGGTAGCATTGCCAATGCCACCAACAAAAGCAACAAAACCGCTCTGGCAGCTCTCAGAGAGCCTCCTCGACCCCGAACAGCCCAGAGATTTTAATCAGGCGCTGATGGATTTGGGAGCCACTATCTGCACTCCCCACAACCCAGCCTGCAACAGATGTCCCTGGATGTCCCACTGTCGTGCATACAATTTGAATATTCAGTCAACTTTACCCATGCGCGAAACCTCCTCCCCCATCCCCCACAAAAACATTGGCGTTGCCGTTATCTGGAACGAGCAGAAAGAAATTCTTATCGATCGTAGACCCCAGAACGGTCTTCTGGGCGGTCTTTGGGAATTCCCTGGCGGCAAATTAGAGCCTGGTGAAACCGTCGAGGAATGCATTAAAAGAGAAATTCAGGAGGAATTGGGCATTGAAATTGAAGTGGGCAAACATCTCATCACCATTGACCACACCTATACCCACTTCCGCGTCACCCTCAACGTCCATCACTGTCGCCACCTCACAGGCATTCCCCAACCGATCGAATCCGATGAAATCCGCTGGGTGACACTGGACGAAATCGATCAGTTTCCCTTTCCCAAAGCGAACATCCAAATTATCGATGCCCTGCGGCAGGCTTAGAATTTTCTAATTCGATTTACGAACCGCAAAGACGCAAAGGACGCAAAGGACGCAAAGAAAAGAGGGAATAGTGCGATCGCACTCAATCTTTTTTATAAAATTTTTAGTATCATTCTGACTTCCAGACGACTTTACGCTGGCGGTAAGATTAAAGCCAAGGCACGATTTAGAATCTCTTTTTTATTAATGAGTTGTTCTAATTCTTCTGGCTCATAACGTCCTTCTTCTACCTCTAGGGAAGCCTCATCAATAGCATTCAAGTAGGCTTCTTCTACAATCGCTAACGATCCTTGGATGTCACCCTTTAGCAGTAATTCTTTCAGGTCTAATAGTTCTTCCATAACAGCTGATTTAATCCTCAGTTGTTTCTATTGAATTTTGAAGCGATCGCTCATCTGCTTGAGCGTGGCAACGTTCCAGCTTTTCACTCACCTTAATAGTTCTTGGATGCTCTGTCCCTAAGCATCCCTCAAAAATCTCTAAGGATTGGTTGTAAAAGGTGTCAGCCTCATCATATCGCTCTTGAAATTCGCAGAGCTAAGCTAGGTGGTTGAGGGTTTTAGCTACATCAGGATGCTTCTCTCCATCCAGGCGTTTCCGCATTTCCAATGCTTGCTTGTATAACGGTTCGGCTTTCTCATCACCTTCAAAGGTAAAGCAACCGAACTAAAGTCAAAGCGATCGCCCTCTTAACCCGCGAAGGCGGGTTTCGTTTGTATAGCCACGATTTCTAATCGCCGGGGCTTCTGAGACCACCCAACCAACTTCGTACAATAAAGAAGCAACTCGCGCTAGCCATTCTTGATTGTGAAGCAAGCCTCAAGCGGTTCCGCCCCTAACTTTCAGCCTTGTCAGATTGTTTGTTTAGACCATGAAAATACTCGCCTGTACGCTGACGTGATACAAGTTGTCGATTCACGGCAGATATGTTGGGTGCGTCCTTTGATGCTTACTATCGTTTCAGACGATAATGCCAACGTGTTACCAACGCTGTACGATTTGCGTCAGGGTGCCGATTTAGTATGGCCTGTAACGTTGTTTCGACCAGCACTGGATACCGAGGTGATTCCCCTGTTAATGCAACTAGACGCCCCAGATGCAACAGCAGACGCCTCTGAGGCCCATCGGCAACTCAGTTGGTTTGTCCGCCAAGTTTGGCAAGCCAATCAGAGTGATTTTCAGGCTTCGTAGCGAATTTCAGCATCTCTGATGCGTTGAATCGCTTCGTGCATCCGTTCATCTGCCACGGTGAGAGCAATCCGAAAAAAGCTTTCCCCAGCAGCACCAGACCCGTTTCCAGGGGGCACGATCGGACCGCATTTCTCCAGTAACAGGGTGACAAATTCCGTTGAAGTATAACCTTTGGGAACGGGTACCCAAATATAGAAGGTTGCTTTGGGAGGCTCAATAGGCCATCCTAAAGATTGCAATCCTTCGACGATGATATTACGACGGTTTGGGTAAACTGACATCACCGCTTGGCGTTCTTCTTGTGAGGTTTCATAGGCAGCGATCGCTGCTCGTTGAATTGCCTTAAAAATGCCAGAATCTACATTGGTTTTAACTTGTCCCAGTCCCTTAATTTCGGTAGGATTCCCCACAACAAAACCAACCCACCCGGCGGTCATCTTGTAAGACTTAGATAAACTTTGAAATTCTATATTTAAGCCAGCGACACCAAAGCGGCGTTCCATCCAATCCGCAGCAGCTTTGCGGTATTCTTTAGTTCTCCAATCGGGGGGATAGTTAAGAGTCGAAGGCTCGTCAATCGCCTCATGCATCGCCTGGACAATATATGCTGGCGTCGGGCGGTCTGGATCGCCAGCTCCACTGTTGATGATGTCCACCCTTTGGCGACCGTTTCATGCTGCTTGCGATTAATCTTGGCAAAAAGGTAGGACGGGGTCTTTTCTAAACGTTTGGCAAACTGCACGACGATTTAACAACTGAAAAAAAGAGCAAGTGCAAACAATTAGACAGTTGACCGCCAGGTGAGTCAAACGGATGAGAGATTGGTTTAGAAAGATTCCAACGGCACAAATATTGTCTCGTGCCATCGACTAAATCTGCCTTAAATTTTTAATGTCTTTTATGCACTTGGTACCAGTTGAATTCGACCGGCATCCATCTCTGACATGAGTAATTCCAGTGCCTCATAATCAACGTCAGAAATGTGACCCATTCTGGTCAATTCATAGTTTATTTCGTTCTCTATATCTGGAGTTAATTTCTTAATATAGAGAGCTTTTTCTACCAGTTGACGAATCGCGTATGTAGTTCTCATAAAAACCGATAGAACTCCGCATTTAAAAATTATCGTTTGAATATATAGATGAACCAGTGATCTAAAGCTAGACTGTAAAGTGATCTAAATCACTGTGAGTTTCACTGCAATTGCCGCTGATTTTTTAAATAATTTCCGACAACTCCATGAAGCTTCGGAGTTGATGCTTTATAGCAATAATATTATCGTTGATGAGTTTTAATCGTGTGAAGAATAGCCGCAGATGTCCGTTTGAAGACCTAAGCCCCTGCCTTGCAGAAATGCGCTTCGCATAGGATTATACAAAGAATACATCTGTCTTTGGTTAGATGCAGCGATTGTAAAAGATGGATAGAAGAATTTTCTTAATATAGAACTTCTAGAAAGTCCGTATTAGAGAACACGTTCTCAGGCAATCTTATTGAAAACTTTATATAAAAGGAGGTAACTAATGAAGATTTAGCAAATTACCTAAAAGGGGGTAGGCAATATCATATTTACCGTTTATTGTCGAAGCTATTACACAAATTTTTGTTTAGAGTTGAAACAGGATATTGTCATGCAAAATACGCTAGTTCGCCCCAACGTTGCAGTTATTCGCCCCCAAGGTCATATCAATGCATCGAATGCGGTTGAGTTCCAAGGTCAACTGACAGCAGCTGTTTCTTCACCCGATCAATCCATTGTGCTAGTTGATATGGCGCAAGTAGAGTTCCTCGATAGTGCTGGCTTGATGGCGTTTGTTTCGGCTCACCGTTTAGCACACAGTCTAGGACGGCGGTTTAGCCTCTCTTCAGTGTCGCCCTCCATTCGGATGATTTTTGAACTGGCTCAACTTGACGGAGTCTTTGAAATTTTAGAAAGTCCTGCCGCCTTGGAAGCAAACATTGGGGTATAGGAACAAGGAAATACTTCTAAAGGAAAAACTGAGAGGTTGAGCGCTGTTGCTGAGTGCTAATCCTGAATTGGTGCTAGGGTTGAATCTGAGGCACTGGAAGCAGGGAGCGTTTTGCAGTGGCGATCGCAGTCGAGAAACTACTTACAGCAGAGATACAGAAACCAGCTCGTTATTTGGGAAACGAGCTAGGAGCCGTCCACAAACCTTGGGAAGCGGCGGCAGTACGGTGGGTTCTGACCTACCCAGAAATCTATGAAGTGGGTGCATCGAATCTTGGGCATATTATTCTCTACAACATATTGAATGCTCAATTGGGGCAGCTGTGCGATCGCGCATATCTACCAGCCCCAGATTTAGCGGCGAAACTCCGAGAAACACAGACGCCCCTATTTGCCGTGGAATCGCGGCGAAGTCTTACAGATTTTGACATTTTGGGCTTTAGTCTCAGCTACGAGCTAGGAGCCACCAATATCCTGGAAATGCTTGATTTGGCCGGGATTCCTCTGACGTGGAGAGAGAGGCTCACCAGCACAGACGCAGGAGAAAGTGAAGAACTTCTCTGGAATTATCCCCTGATTTTTGCTGGGGGACAGACCGCAACCTCGAATCCCGAACCCTACGCAGACTTTTTCGATTTCTTGGCGCTGGGAGATGGCGAGGAAGTGCTGCCAGAAATTGGCTGGGTAGTGGAAAAAGCCAAAAAAGCTCAACTCAGTCGAGAGCAACTATTGCTAAATTTGGCACAAGTACCGGGCGTATATGTGCCTCAGTTCTATGACATGGCAGAAGATGGCTCAGTCCATCCTAATCGCGCGGATGTACCCCAGCGGATTTTACGGCGAGTTGCTGCCCCTCTGCCAGCTTATTCCATCGGGCTAGTTCCTTATGTGGAGACAGTCCACGACCGACTGACGATTGAAGTGCGGCGCGGCTGTACTCGCGGTTGTCGCTTCTGTCAGCCAGGGATGCTGACTCGTCCGGCGCGGGATGTGGAACCGCAGGAAGTCGTAGAGGCAATTGAAAAGGGAATGCGGGCGACGGGATATAACGAGTTTTCCCTACTCTCCTTGAGTTGTTCGGATTATCTATCTCTACCGGCGGTGGGGATGGAAATCAAAAATCGCCTCAAAGATGAAAATATTTCTCTCTCTTTACCCAGTCAACGGGTAGACCGATTTGATGAAGATATCGCGAATATTCTGGGCGGGACGCGACAAAGTGGGCTGACTTTCGCGCCGGAAGCTGGAACCCAGCGGATGCGGGACATTATCAACAAGGGGTTGACGAACGCAGAATTGCTGCGAGGGGTGAAAACCGCCTACGAGCAGGGCTGGGAAAAAATTAAGCTGTATTTTATGATTGGTCTGCCTGGAGAGACGGATGTAGATGTGGTCGGCATTGCCGAAACTATCCGTTGGCTACACCAAGAATGTCGGACTGAAGGCAGAAAGCGTCTGCATTTCAACCTGACGATTTCTAACTTTACGCCGAAGCCTCACACGCCTTTCCAGTGGCACTCTGTCTCTACAACTGAGTTTCAACAGAAGCAGAAACTTCTCCGCGACGAGTTTCGCGGGATGAGGGGGGTGAAGGTAAACTTCACCGATGTGCGACTTTCGGCGATGGAAGATTTTATTGGACGGGGCGATAGGCGTCTGGCATCAGTGCTGCGTCGTGCTTGGGAACTGGGTGCGGGGATGGATGCCTGGTTTGATAGTGTGGAGCGGGCTTTTGCGGCTTGGGGAGACGCGATCGCAGAATCTGGCTTAACCTGGAAATACCGCCTTGTTGAAAATGGCGAATGGAACTGGATGGAGAATCGGAATCAACCGCTACCCATTGACGATTCCCAATCCCCAATTCCCAATCCCCAATTCGATGCGCCGTTGCCTTGGGATCATATCGATACGGGAATTGATAAGAACTGGCTAATCGCTGACCTGAAACGGGCTTTAGAAGCTGCGATAGTGCCGGATTGCTCGTTTGAAGGCTGTTCTCACTGTGGCATTTGCGGGTCTGACTTTGGGCACAATATTGTTATCAAGCCGCTGCCGATACCAGAATTTGCCGGACACTTCACGCCGAATACAGATAGGGTGCAGCGGTTGCGGGTTTGGTTGGGTAAGCTGGGCGATATGGCGCTGGTGAGCCATTTAGATTTGGTTCGCCTGTTTGACCGTGCTGTGCGTCGGGCGGCATTGCCAGTTGCTTTTACGGGCGGGTTTCATCCCAGTCCCCGCATTTCTCCAGCCAGTGCGCTGTCATTGGGATCAACCAGTGAAGGTGAAATTGTGGACTTTGAGCTAACCCAGGCGATGGATGTGGCGACATTCCAGGAGAAGTTAGCTGCCCAGTTGCCGTCTGATATCCCGGTTTATCGGGTGGCAGATGTTGATTTGAAGGCTCCTTCCGCGACTCAGTTGTTGGAAAAAGCCGAGTATTTGATTGCGGTGGCAGCGGTTGAGTCTGCGTCACCAGAGGAGTGGGAAAGCTGGGTAGAGGCGATTAAAGCCACTGAGAGCATTTTAATTGAGCAAACGACGAAGTCTGGGAAGAAGAAACAGATAAATCTGCGCGATCGCTTGTTTGAATTGGAGGTTAATGAGCCTCAAAGAAGCGCCAGCGGAGCGAAGGGTAATATCCCATTAGCTTGCCAAGAAAAAGCGGCAGAAGGCGTTGTTCTGCGCTATTTGGGCAGTTGTCAAAATGATGGAACTGTACTAAGACCAGAGCATATCGTCTTGATGTTGGAGCAAGTGACGGGGCGGGAGTTTCAGCTGTTGCACGCTCACCGACGTCAGCTGCTTCTGAAGGATTGATTGCCAAATTGGGATTCCTGCCATTGGCGACATTCCCCTACCGCTATCGGAACAACCTGAGTTTATGTTGTTCTTGGAACGTCTGGCAAAACGATGGTTGCTGGCGGACACACCAGCCAAAGAAGTAGCGTGCCAGTCAATCTCGGTTACGCCATCTGTCTGTATCGATACCTGAGTTTACGATGAAGGTTGGCTGATTTGCCTGGATGGAACCAGCGGGAAAGTCTGGCAGGCAAATCAAGCCGGTCAGCTTCGGATGGCTGGAATTGTTGAATTTTAGCGATAGTTGCGATCCAGAGTATCCAAATTCTGGTTCTCTGGCTAAGTTTGGGAACGAAGAACAAACCTTCAACTTTTGATTAAGTCCAATGATGATTAAGCCCAGTGAGTGTGCGATCGCTCTTGCACCACTCTTTGATAAACTGCTTCAGTTTGTTTCGCTATCTTCGACCAGCTGAACCGACGCTCTAAATCTTCATAAGCGTTGTCAACTAGCCACTTGGCGTAACCTGGATTTTTTAGCACTTCTAAAATGCCCCAGGCGAGAGAATCCCAGTTGTTCGTCTGGGTAACAACCCCAGTCTTCGTGTGTTGCACGACTTCCGGTAAACCCCCCGTGTCTGATACCACAACGGGCACGCGGGCGGCAAAGCTTTCTAGGGCAACAATGCCAAAAGGTTCGTAGAGGCTGGGAAATACGGCGCAGTCAGCAACGGTTTGGAATTTATCTAGGTCAGCATCTGACATAAAGCCGGTGAAATAGCAGTCGTCCCAAATGCCTAAATTCCAAGCTTGCTGCTTCAATGGGTCAGTATTGCCGCCGCCAATAATCACAAATTTGACATTGCCCCCCATTTCCCAAAGGACTTTCGGGGCAGCATTCAACAACACGGAAACGCCCTTTTCGTGGGACATTCGACCCACATAGTAAACAATTTTCTCCCGATCGTCGGCAAACTGACGACGGAAGTTCAACGCATCAAACTCGTGCCACCGTGGTTTCTTTTCCGGTCGGATGCCGTTGTAAATCACATCCATTTTGTCCCAAGGAGTTTCTAGCGCTCGTTCTCCTTCTTGGCGCATATAGTTGGTACAAACAATAATCCGCCAAGAGTTATAGGCGAGAAGTTTTTCTTTGCCGCTAATGTAGCGGTGGTCGTCGTTGTAGATGCCGTTGTAACGACCAAATTCTGTGGCGTGAATCGTAGTAATCAGCGGCACTTTAAAATTGTGCTTGAGAGCGATCGCAGCATCTCCCACCAGCCAATCGTGGGCATGGATCAAATCAAACGGGCCATCTTCCATCATCAGCTTCCCGCCGTGAATCCCCATGCTCTGGTTCAAATTCACGACCCAGTGAAAGAAGTCATAACCGTAGCCCACTGGCACCCGATGCACGTGGACGCCATCTACCACCTCGTACAGCGGCGCGTGACCAAACTCCACTGTTAGCAAGTGGACTTCATGCCCTAGTTTTATCAGTTCTGGATATAACTCCCCTACATGGCGGGCAATTCCTCCGACAATGCGCGGCGGAAATTCCCAAGTCAGCACTAGAATCTTCATTTCCCCCAATCCCCTCAATTCAGTTACAAATCGCTACAGATCGACATAGTTCTAAAAATTATAGTCTCCTAGTTGGGACAATGAGGATGTGATAGATTTAAATAATCTTTTAACCCTGAGCAAACATAAACACTCAATCTATTTCTATTGTTGCTTTTATTTGAGGGATAAACAGTTAATACAATAAGAAGTAAGAAAAGAATAAATTATGAAATGTGAAGCCTAGAATTTATTCCTTTTCTGGCTCTATACCTCAATCGCTTTCAGCCTAACGCTAGCTCTTGATGTACAGCGAATAGAAATTTCAATAACAAAGTTTGTCCCTAAATAAACTCTAAAAGACACTTCAATTGCCTATCCGGTTTTTCCACAATAATCCTCAGATTAATTAAGCACCCCAGAACGATGCTCTTACCCATTGGTTTAATAGTGAAAAAGAAGGCATTATTTGCCATCTATATTGCCATTTGGGAACATCTCTGACTTCCGTGGGAATGCGGATGTTGCCGGGTTGATATGGAATTGCTCGGTACGTGCGATCGCATAGTCTGCCGCTAGATGGGACAAAAGACGAATTTAAGTTAGAGAAATCTGTTGGCGAAATGCCTGCCAAGCCGCGATCGCTTGCTCGTTCGAGACAACTCCTTTTTGCATTAAGATAACGCCATCTTTGAAGTCAATGATGCCATACTCCCCACTACCAGATAGCCGATCGATCGCGGGAACACTCTGTTGCAATAATCCCCGTTCTTCGTTGAAAGCAGCTTGATACTGCTGTGCTTGCCACAAATCAGCAATAATGTAATCTACATTGACCACTTCACCAGCATCATTGCGGAGTTGCAAAGAAGGAAAGCGGATGATTTCGCGGCGACCCGAAAGATGGGGTACAAGATAGGTGGTAGTCGCTACACTAGCGTCAGGCGGAATCTGAGCCAATAAAGGGCGAACTTGGCTGACGTGTTCCCACTGCCGCGTCACGGGAATATAAACCAAAGGCTGAATCGACTCTGGGATCAGGAAGTAAAAAGTCCGATTAGGGTTTGAAGTGAACGTAAAAAATATTGAAAGGCAGAGACAGACGATCCAAAAACGCCGAAACGACGGCGAAACCGATTTGGGATAATTATCTGCAACCTCAGCCTCATCCCTCTCAGTTTCATCCCTCTCTGATGTCTGAGCTTTTCGCCCCCCTTTAAAATCTCTTATCCAAATTCTAAAGTCGCTTTGCCCTGCCCACCAGAGAATCGCCCCGTAAAATAGCCCCGGCACGATTGTCATCGCATAGCGAATATTAATGGCGAGAACCGACTGTCCCTTCCCTAATAAAAGTTTCAAGAGGGGAAATCCCGCTACCATCCAAGAAGCAGGAGAAATTGCTGGCACAAAAGCCAAGGGCAACCATTGACCTAATAAATACTTAATCGTGCCAAAGAAGGGTGAAAACAGCTCGACGATAAGCCGCCAAGGGTTACTTACCATTCCCCAGATAATTTCCAGGGTAGAAGCTTCTTCGCCATCCGCATATTGCCCAAACCGCTCCATCATAAACCGCTGAGAAATATCCTCGGAGAACAGCGGCATGATCAGATTGGTGAGGACAATCATGTAAGCAAAACTGAGAGTACAGACCGCAAGACCCGCCTTGGGATAGCGTTTGCTCAGGATCATGTAAAACCCGATACTAAACAGACTCACACCCGAATCTTCCCGAACCGCCAGAATCAAAACCGCCAGCACCCAAAATAGCCACCACCAGCGCTTTTCCATTGCCAGGAGCAATCCAAAGGTAAAGAGGGGAATTTGGCAAATATCGTGGAAATTAGCTAAGGTAGGGCCAAGAACGGCGTTAGCGCCGTAAAAGCTGATAGTTATTAGGGCAGAAATCCCCGGTTCCAGATGCTGTCGAGCAAGGACGTATAGAACCAAACCGGCAGCGGTTACGAGCGTAACTTGCAAAACAGTGAGCGTTGCGGGTGACGGAAATAGGGCATACAAGGGTAGCCACAGCAAAAGGGCTGGGGTGAAGTGTTGCCCTAAGCGGTGATAAAAAACTTCTGGGACTTCGCCATTGTGAACGACGTTGGTAGAAAGCTGCGAGGAAAGAGAACTCTGAAAGAAGCGACCGTGAATGCCGTTCCAGAAGACTTGGTTAAAGATGCCTTGATCGTAGGAGGAATAAAAGGTGAAGTGCCGATGCAGGGTGAAAAAGAGAGCAAACAAAAAAAATGCGATCGCTGCACCCATCACCATCCGTAACGCTGGCTGCTTGTGTAATTTCAACAACATCACTCACAATCGTTTATAAATGTTAAATAGATATTAAATTGAAAGCGGATCTTCGCTTCTCGTCCACTCTCAGTCAATACCCCTAAGAATTAAAGTGTCATCGGTTGGTTCCCAGTGCTGAAACCAGATTACATAAAGGCAGCTCTTGAAAAACCTACCCATTCTGAAGCGTCGCTACAGCTACTGCTGTTTGTCGATGAGCGTCCGAGTTCGCGTAAACAGATCCAGCAAATCCAAACGTATCTGGAGAGCTTAAAGACCGAGGTTCCTTTTGAACTTCAGATGGTCGAGGTCGGAGAGCAGCCGTATTTAGCCGAACACTTTAAACTGGTGGCAACCCCAGCTTTGATCAAGATTCATCCGGAACCCCGACAGACGCTAGCTGGGAGTAATTTGATCGCTCAATTGAAGAATTGTTGGCCTCGCTGGCAGCTGTGTGCCGAAGAATATCAGGAGACTTTAGCACAGGACCGGGAGACAGATTCACCGACCACCGCAGAAACCTCAGCGATTCGGTCTGTTGCTCATTCCGCAGAACTGATTCAACTGTCTGACGAAATTTTTCGCCTCAAGAAAGAAAAAGAAGAACTGCTAGAGCAGCTACAGTTCAAAGACCGGGTACTCGCTATGTTAGCTCACGACCTGCGGAGTCCCCTCACAGCCGCCTCTCTAGCAATGGAAACCTTGGAATTAAGCTTAAATTCAAACAATAGCAACAGACACGCCAAGCTAACACCAGCACTGACCGAGCAGTTAAGCAAGCAGGCTCGTACCCAAATCCGCGTGATGGATCGGATGATCGCAGATATTCTGCAAGCCGCCAGGGGTACGAGTGCCCAATTGCATATTCAACCGCATAAGTTGGACTTGGGGGCGCTTTGTCATGAGGTCATTAATTCACTGAAAGCTCGGTGTCAGGGGAAATCTCAATCTTTGGAAACCGATATTCCCCAGGATTTGCCCTATGTCTATGCGGATGAAGAACGGGTGCGCCAAGTGATAGTCAACCTTCTGGATAACGCGATTAAGTACACGCCGGAAGGTGGCAAGATTCAAGTTGCAATGCTGCACCGCACGACTCAGAAAATTCAGGTGAGCGTTGGCGACACGGGTTTTGGTATCCCTGCGGAGAATCAAGAGCGCATCTTTGAAGATCGCTATCGCCTAGAGCGAGACCAAGAAAGAGACGGGTATGGGATTGGTCTTGGCTTATGCCAGCGGATTATTCGGGCGCATTATGGGCAGATTTGGGTAGACTCAAATCTCGATAAGGGCAGTATTTTTCACTTCACGTTACCAGTTTACAGATAATTAAAAATTAACTCTTTAGCTTAATTTGACGTTCAACTGCAAAACTAATCGCAATGAACAAAACGGTTAAACCCTGGATGGCGTAAACGACGGTGACTGGGACGTTGGCGCTGCGTTGCATGACGTTTGCGCCGCTGCGGAGGATACCGAAAAATAGGGAAGTGAGGACGATACCAGCGAGATTACCACGACTGAGGAGAGCGATCGCGATCGCATCAAATCCATACCCCGGTGAAAAACGGTCGAATAGTCGATATTTCAGCCCCATGACTTCACCCGCACCCGCTAATCCTGCGAATCCTCCAGCAAATGCCATTACAGCGATGATAGTGCGTTCTACCGACATCCCGGCGTAACGGGCGGCTGTGGGATTTTGTCCGACAGCTTCGATTTGGTATCCTAAAGGCGATCGCGTCAGTACCACCCACAATATTCCTGTAGCGAGTAATCCGATAAAAATCCCCGCATGAGCTTGAGTTTGCGGCAAAATAATCGGTAATCGGGCGGATTCTGCGATTAAAGGAGAAAAGGCACTCGGCGCACCTGGTGCCTTCAAAGGATTATTCACCAGATATCCGACAAAGTTCAGCGCCACATAATTGAGTAGCAGCGTGGTAATCACCTCATTTACACCGCGCACTGCTTTCAGATAACCGGGAATGAATCCCCAAATTGCCCCCAATAAAAATCCCCCCAGCAGCGCCAGCGATACGTGAATGAGTGCGGGTAATCCTTGCAGAGATAGTCCCACCAAGGCGCTACCGAGTCCTCCCATGTAAATTTGCCCTTCAGCGCCAATATTGAACAAACCCGCCTTCAAAGGCAGCAGCACCCCCAAACTCGCTAATAGCAAGGGTGCGGTTTTGGCGATCGTATTGGCAAAGCCGTAGTAATCTGCGAGGGATTCTTTAAATAGAATGCCGTAGGCGGTAATGGGGTTCGCCTTTGCCAGCAAGATAAGAACAGCACCGACAATGAGGGCGGATGCGATCGCGATAAGCGGCGATAAAATTGGCAGCAGTACAGGTTGAAGTCGATTTGTTGTCATATCTGTGGGACTTAGCCAAGACTCCCACAGACTGAAGTCTGGGGCTATACAAACTAAGCCTACCTACGCAGGCTGAGAATAATTTTTGTATTTTAGATCGTGCAGGCGGTCTTTATTTGTGTAGCTACGATTTCAGCCGTCAGGCAACAGTTGAACTTAGCAGCGATCACTACCAGCGGCGATAAAAGTGGCATCAAAACAGGTTTAATCTGATTATTTTCCGTTGTTCCAAGTTATTATTAATAATTTCAATGTCACTATAGTTATTTTATCTACTATGTAAAATAGAGCAACATAGCATTTCTTTTATTAGAAGCATCTTTGTAATAATGGGTAATTTTAATATAGTAGTCTGTTAACCAATAAAGCATTTCTTTGTCTGTCCAGTCTATATAATGAGCTAGATTAGGCATCCTAGATGCTCTTTTATACCTTTCCCCGAAACCTTTTTTTGTAACTTCCTGTAAAGCCTCTGCCACCTGCTTAACTTCATTAGATGTCAAGTAGCGCACTGCCCCATAACCTGTCTCATATTCCATTTCCGTTCCACCAAAAACAGCATTTACTAGGGGTAGATTATCCCCATCTGTGTTCCTGTTTAGCAGAAATTGTGGCTCAAACTCTTGCGAACCTCCTGTGAGTAAAAAATCTATTACCTCTCCGTATTTGTGAAAATCCAATTCTGGAGCCGCGCCTTCGATGAGAATATCTACTTTTATCTTCTTAAATTCTTCTGGGTTTTGCTGCTCAAATATTTGTAGCTGTTTCACCTCAGTAGGATTAGATTGAATGTATTGCAAGTAATCTAAGCCGGACATCCATTTAGCATTAAGCAATAACCATACAAAAGCTGGATTTTCTTTTAGCGTCTTTAATATAGAGGGAGAAATCTGCTTAAGTCTACCGTATATTCCCATATCAAGCACTTCCTTTAAAATTAAAGCTAATAAAATTGATAAAGCATTGTTCTTTTAAAAGCTACTATAAGGGCAACAGTGGAATTCTAAACTCTTGCCAGAAAGATGAGTCAGGCAGGTATTTTGCATCAAAAAAGAATTGTGCAAAGTCAGGATATTTTTTTAGCTTTTCCAGCAGGTATGGAGATACTTGTTTAAATTCTGCTTCTATTTCCATAGTTGGGTATCCTACTAAAAACGCAGTATATTACAAAAATACTATAAACTGAGAGAATCGCTACCAGCGAGGATAAAATTGGCTTGGCAGCAAAACGGGTTGAATCCTATTAATTTTCGTCATTGCGGGTTATTGCTTAATTTTAAATTACTACCTATTAATAACATTAACCAATAGAGATTAAAATTGCATTCCCTTTTCCATCAGCATTTTTGTAGTAATCTATCAATTCGTTAAACAGCTCAGTATATTCAAGCCAATTCTCATATTCTCTTTCCCCAAAATTAACTCTAGCTTTTTGACATATTTTTCTTAGTCTTTCCCTATCATCCTCTTGTGCAACTCTCGATAATTCTTCGGCTACCTCCTTGACTTCATCAGCAGTAAAGTATCTTATATACCTTTCATATTTTAGGTAATTCTCACTCGTGACAGCATTCACTCGAAGTAAGTCATTTTCATCCTTGCTATAACTATTTGGAAAAATTAAATCTTCTTCTCCACAAGTAGCTGTAAGATAAAATTGGATTGTTTGCCAATTCTCTCCAAGATATAAACGCCTATTTTTACCCTCAGCCAAAAGACGAGGAACATCGGTTTTAAGTTTGTCAAATTCCTGGTGGTAAAAAACCGACTTAAATTCTTGCCAATTATTAGGATCGGATATGGTTATTGCCTCAATAAACACATCATAAGCATAAGGATTTTCTTTTAGCTTCTCTAACACTTTAGAAGATACTTGAGAAAGAACTATCTCTGTTGACATAAATTTCAACTAAGATATTAATGAATTGACATTATTACATCGCTTGATGCCAACACTGGTATCTAAAACGCATCGGAGAGAAGTAGTCATCTGTCGCGGTCTTCTCGATTTAAAGTGGTACTATCGGCTAAGCCAAAGTCAGCAGGATTCACGCGGCGGCGGCGACGACTCTCTGCGAGAATTTCTTTTACAGACTGGTTGGGTGTATTGTTTTGGGATGGCTTTGTCTCGGTTGGCAAGGCGCTTATTAACAGAGTAATAACTTGTGCATCAATTGAGCGATTATGAGATGCAGCGGGTTGTTGCAGCTTTTCATACAAATCATCGGGTACATTTTGCAGGTGCAGAGTTGCCATAAATTAACCTCTAAATAGTTTTTTCTCAATCGTACATAACAGCGATCGCGATCGCTACCCTTCAACACCCACCGAGATACCACCAGTCATTAAATAACCAACTTGTTCCACCGTGGCTGTGGCAGCATCTAAGATATCCACGAATTGTCCTTCATACATGACGGCAATGCGATCGCTCATTGCCATAATCTCTTCTAATTCGGTAGAAATATACAAAATTGCCGCACCTCGTTCTCGTTCAGCTAATAACCGTTGCTGCACGTATTCAGTCGCACCGACATCTAAACCGCGTGTCGGTTGCATTGCCACAATTAAAGCTGGGTTGCCAGAAAGTTCTCGTGCTAACACCACTTTTTGTTGATTGCCGCCGGACAATTGGCTAACTTTAATCGATGGATTTTCAGCGCGAATATCAAAATTTTCCATTGCCTCAGCCGCATGATGATTAATTACCTCATACTGGAGGAACCAACGGCGGCAAAATGGCAGAAAGTTAAAAACTTTGAGAATGAGATTTCTGGCAATACTAAATCCCATTATCAAACCCATTTTCTGCCTATCCTCTGGAATATAAGCTGTAATTCTTTCTTCTCCTCTTTCCCTTGTGTTCTTGGCGTCTAAAGCGCTAACGCGCATGGCTTCCCTAATGCGGTTCATTATTCTACCCGAAGTAATAGCACGCAAACCCGCGATCGCATCTGCTAACTCTCGCTGTCCATTGCCATCAACCCCCGCAACTCCCAGTATTTCGCCTGCGTGGAGTTGAAAGGATATATCTTTCACAACTGGCAAATTCCGCTCATCCTGAACCTGCAACTTTTGTACTTCTAGCAGTACTTCACCAGAAGAATGAGCAGATTTATTTAGATGAAATAAGACTTCTCTCCCTACCATCAATCGTGCTAATTCTTGAGTATTCGTATCTGCGGTTTTAGTTGTCGTCACTACCGCACCCCGCCGCAACACGGTGACAGTATCGCAGAGATTCATCACCTCTTCTAGCTTGTGACTGATAAAAATAATCGTGTGTCCATCTTTAGCAAGTTGACGCAAAATACCAGCTAATATTTTTACTTCTGGCGGTGTCAGCACCGCTGTCGGTTCGTCCAGTATCAGCAACTTGGCGTTGCGGTAAAGTGCCTTGAGAATCTCTACCCGTTGCTGAACTCCTACAGGTAAATCTCCAACTTTTGCGAATGGATTTAATTCTAAACCATAAGACTGAGCAAGTTGCGCGATCGCCTGCGATTTCTCTTTTATATCTAGCCGCAAATCGAAGCTGGTTCCAAGAATAATATTTTCGGTTACTGACAGTTGTGGCACCAACATAAAGTGCTGGTGAATCATACCAATTCCATGCGCGATCGCGTCACTTGCTGAAGCAATTCGCACTGGATTATCTTGCAAGTAGATTTGACCGGAATCTGGCTGATAAAGTCCGCAAAGGATATTCATTAAAGTAGTTTTACCGGCTCCATTTTCGCCTAGCAGAGCATGAATAGAGCCGCAACTAACGCCCAGGTTTATGTTGTTATTAGCGGTAAAGGTGCCAAAGCGTTTGGTAATGCCTTCAAGACGTAAATAGGTCATTTTTAATATTTTTTGGTAATTGGCTTAGCCAATATACCGCCGGGGAATTGATTCCCCGACGGGTGATAAGCGAAGAGATATCAACTGAATTAAGCTTGCTTCACACACCGAGTCTCCTTTCCCCCCTCCTTACACGCCTCAAATGTAACTTTCTTAGCTAATATTGCATCCTTTGTATTAAGTGCTTTTTCCTCTACATTTTTTGGCACCATTGCCCCAAATTTACCAAGATAGAGAATCTCAGGATTTTCCAAACCAATTGTATAAATCTCACCTTTCAGATTGCCTTTCACAGCAAGATCGGCTAAGTATGCGATCGCTAAGTCAATTCGCTTCACCGCACTGGTTAATACCGCCTTTGGTGCAACATCCAGCTGATCTGTGGTATTGCCGAAAGCAAAAACTCCCTTCTCAGCGGCGGTTTGCAGCACCGCAGGAGAAGCATTATCCAGCCACTGATAAATCACATCAACGCCTGAAGAAATCAACGCTTGCGTCGCTTCCTTCGCCTTAGCCGCATCATTCCAATCGCCTGTGTAACTGGCAGCGATTTTAATATCTGGTTTAACAGACTTCGCGCCTAACTCTAATCCCCGCAATTCTTCATCAGTTGCTTGAAAAGATTGAGCCGCTAGATAAGCCATTTTATTTGATTTTGTCATCAAGGCACCTATGATGCCGCACAGATAACTGGTTTGCAAATGATCGATTCGCAAAGACGCCATGTTATCGCCTTTCACCGTACCATTGACACCGACAAAGAACGTCTTCGGAAATTGCGCTGCTACCTGCTCAATTGCTGCATCAAATTGTCCCCCGTGGGCATACACTAAGTTGTAGCCACGACGCGCAAAGTCTGACAAAGCTTCTGCCTGATCCGCTTGTTCCACCTTCTCAACGTGAGCAATTTCAACTCCCAGCTTTTCTTTAGCAGTTGTCACGCCTTCATAGCCAGCCTGGTTCCAAGCTTTATCTGTGATAATCCCTGGCAAAACGATAGCAACTTTGAAATCCTTACCCGTTTTAGCAGAAGTATCCCCACTAGCTGCTGTTTCTGTCGGGGTAGGACTGCTATTGCAAGCCTTCAGTAATAGACTGGTACCCAAGGTAGCTGAACCATACAGGAGAAATTTGCGCCGACTATATTCCATCATGCGATCGCCCTCAGATAGATAGTCTTAATTTTGCGCGATTCCGGGATGCGATCGCTATGCTAACGCCAGTCTATTTTTCCAACTGTTGGCTGAAAACAAAGTAACATCAAACTGAATAAACTGAAGAAGCGACAAAATTTGTCAGCAAATTCTAATCGTTAGTCTGTATAGGGTGAGATGGAATACATCAAAAAGAACAAAGAACTGTTGCGAGTGATTCTGTGTGTGTGTATCATCGGCGTCGGCATAGCGCACTTTGCCATCCCAGCACCATTTGTTAAACTCGTGCCGTCGCAACTTCCTTACCCTCTGGAACTGGTATATATCAGCGGCTTTTTTGAAATCCTGGGTGGGATTGGATTATTAGTCCCTCCCGTAAGTCATGCGGCTGCTTGGGGACTGCTTACTCTTTTTATCTTTGTTTTCCCTGCCAATATCAATATGGCAGTGAATAGTATCGACCTCAATCCTATTCCAAACTCACCTTGGTTCCAAGCAATAAGACTTCCCTTCCAAGCAGTCTTAATTGCTTGGGCTTGGTGGTATACAAGACCAAGTGATGGGGAGAAGCAAGCTTCAATTATTCCATACAAACCCAAAACTGAGTAAGCAAAATACCTGGCAATTGAAATCGCGGCTACACAAACAAAGCTACACAAACAAAGCCTGCCTCCGCAGGCTAAATTAAGTCTGCGTAGGCGGAATTGGTTTGTATAGCCCCAAACTTCCAGTTTGTGGGTAATTTGCTTTCCTAGGTTTTTTCGGATGAAAATGACCATTAAAATGATGAAAATACAAACAAGTTTGATATGAATACATCAAAAACAGTGCAACAATTACACGCCGAATTGATAACACCAGAAAATTTTCGGCGTTATGGTCAAGTAATCTCTGCAAGTGTTGACGGCAAACTTTATGATTCCGAAGAAGCGCAGTTAAACCTGCAAAATGGAATTCCCCGATTTTACATTATGCGGCTGCACCACAAAGGTCGCAAGTTTCACAAAATCACGCGCCATATCCAATGCACTCAATGTCTAGGTTCGCTGGAAGGGAAAGACTGGCTAATTGCGGTTGCGCCTCCAAATCATAATACTGACCAACCGACATTAGAAGATATTAAAGCTTTCCACATTCCAGGCAATTGCTTTATCAAGTTAGAAGTTGGAACTTGGCACGCTGGACCATATTTTGATGAGGAATTTGTAGATTTTTACAATCTTGAACTCAGCGATACAAATTTAGTCGATCATTTCACCCATAACTTTCAGGAAAGTCATCAGCTAGAGTTTGAGATTGTCACTAATTAGGGAATTTGTGCCTTTTATCCTTCATCTAATGAACTAATACAACGCGCTATTTATTCCCCACGTTTCGCAATCCAACCACCGACGAGTAAGGCACTATAAAAGCGTTCCACCATCCCAAAACCAGCCTCTTCAAGCAGCGCAACGATCCGCTCTTCCGGCACTAAGTGGATATTTTTGGGAATATTTTCGAGTCTCTGCTGTACCTGTTCTGGAGGAATACCTTTTTTGAGAACGTAATTCTTCAGGATTTCAAGCTTTCGTTCAACTTGACCCGAATTCGACTCCCCGTAGGAATCGACTAGCAGAAAAGTAGCACCTGGCTTGAGCCGTTGAGCGATACTGCGAAGCATTGCCAGCTTGGTTCCGTCATCGGGAAAAAAATGCATGACTAGAATCAACGTGGCGGCGTCATACAAAATATCTTCAGGTAAGTCAGACACAATGCCTTGATGCAGGCTGACGCGGTCCTGGAGTCCGGCTTTCTGGATGCGATCGCTAGCAATATTCATCATCTCCGGAGACGGATCTACTCCCAGCAGCCGCCATGAAGAATTTGCCTTACCCAGAATCTCAAGTTCTTTACCCGAACCCGAACCAGAAATTAACAGTGAGGACTCTTCCGGGAGGCGCACTTGAAGCACCGCCTGCAACAAATCGTGTATCAGCTCATATCCAGGCACCCAGAAAAGAATTTCTTTATCATAATTTCCGGCGCGTTCTCCCTCGAAAATAAATACATGCTGATTTGTCATGTCTGCAAATTTATAAAAAACTGATAATTGCTAATTTCGGGTCATTGATAGCTGTTACTAGGAAGTAAATGGTAGATGCACTTTTCCTATCCCCAATTTTACTCCCATTCCCTATTATCATTTAGCCCCCAACTTCTCCAATCAATTTTTTTAGATAAGCGGCTGCTTCTTTGGGTGTTAGCATGACTACCTCATTTTTGCGAAGGATTTCGTACTGGTTACTTCGATAGCCGTGACCCAAAATCAGCCCTAAACTAACTGCTCTATTGCCAAGTTCGTTTAACTCGTTGAAGCTCATCGCTTCAACTTCCATATTCAGTTGTTTAATGATTTCCTCATCCATGTCCTTAGGTCTCCGGTTAACATCTTAGATTTTTTACGTACACTCAATTCCAATTCAAGGTGCTGATACTACACATCTGTTCTCCGTTTATTCTCTTGGGTGGTTAGGAGGAGCTTCATGTAGTACATCAAAATGGAAATGGTATAACTAAATCGCCAACACAAGCGATCGCATCTGGGTGAAGCTAGTATTTTGTAGCCTCCTTACTCCCCCACACATCTCAGCTTTCATCCATTCTAGCTTTTGTCTAGTTCTACTTTTTCTTTTTCACATCTTTCTAAAGGAATAGTTTTTACGAGACATTTTAAGCTTCTTTTTAGAAAAATCTAACTTTTTTTAATAAAATCATTATCAATTCTCAGCTAAAAATCATTTGTCAGCCAAATTTGATTGTAAAAATTAGCTTAATCTTTAAGTGTTAGCTTCCATATCTGTGTTAATGAGGTAGGTTATGGAGAATGAACCAATACAAAGCCCCTCCAGTTCAAAGATAAAACGGATTTTTGCTTCTTTTCTAGTTGCTGCTCTTATCGCTGCTCTCATCTTTGCCGCTAGATATTTTAATGTCCAGGAACTGTTGAAGAGCGCTTTGGCGTGGATTGATAGTCTGGGATTTTGGGCACCCGTGACTTTTATTTTAATCTACATCCTAGCCACCGTACTCTTCATCCCTGGCTCCATCCTCACCTTGGGAGCAGGTGTGGTTTTTGGCGTGATTTTAGGGTCAACTTACGTCTTCATCGGAGCTACTTTAGGAGCCGCTGCTGCATTCCTCGTGGGGCGTTATTTGGCTCGTGGGTGGGTTTCCAAGCAAATAGAAAACAATCCCAAATTTGAAGTCATCGACCAAGCTGTTGCCGAGGAAGGATTCAAAATTGTTCTTTTAACTCGGCTTTCACCTATCTTTCCCTTCAACCTTTTAAACTACTCTTTTGGAATCACCCAAGTTTCCCTGAAAGATTATTTTTTAGCCTCTATCGGCATGATTCCAGGAACGATTATGTATGTTTACATCGGTTCTTTAGCGGGTAGTATTGCCACCATTGGAGCAGTACAGCCCAAAAATTCCGAAACTGAAATAGCCCAATGGGTAGTTCGTATAGTTGGATTTATTGCCACTGTTGCTGTGACAATTTATGTTACGCGCATCGCTCGAAAAGCATTAGAAAAAAGCGTTAATCAGGAGGAATTATAATGCCACAGCTAGGAGTTGATCGGGTGACTGTGTCGCCAATGGATGTTTATAACCAAACTTTGGTGGCTCACGTACATCCGCCCAATTGGGTGAATCCCGAACCTGCACCTCGTTACAATTTGGTTGTAATTGGAGCGGGTACTGCGGGACTGGTGACAGCGGCAGGTGCAGCCGGGTTAGGAGCTAAAGTCGCATTAATTGAAAAGCATTTGATGGGTGGAGATTGCCTCAATGTGGGTTGCGTTCCCTCGAAATGCATGATTCGCTCTTCTCGTGTTGTTGCAGATATTCGGGATGCAGAGCGATTTGGTGTTCGCATTCCTGAAGGTACAGAAGTTGATTTTTCTGCCGTAATGGAGCGGCTACGGCGAATTCGTGCCGGGATTAGTCATCACGATTCTGCTGAAAGATTTCAAAAGTTGGGTATCGATGTATTTTTGGGAGATGCTCGGTTTTCTAGTTCTGACACTATCGATGTGGCGGGAAAGAAATTACGTTTTAAAAAAGCAGTTATTGCTACAGGTGCGCGTGCAGCTAATCTCCCGATTGAAGGGTTACAAGAGGCAGGTTATCTCACTTACGAAACCGTATTTTCCCTCACAGAACGACCAAAACGACTAGCAGTAATTGGCGGTGGTCCTATCGGCTGCGAACTGGCTCAGGCGTTCCAGCGGCTTGGTTCAGAAGTGGTGCTGTTACATAAAAATGCCCATATTCTTGACAAAGAGGATACTGATGCAGCCGAAATTGTGCAACAGGCGTTTATTCAGGAGGGGATTAAGTTAATATTGCAGTCCAAAATTAAGCGAGTTGAAACAAGCAGCGCTGGAAAAGTTATTTATTACGAAGCGAATGGAAAAGAAGCTTCAGTAACAGTTGATGAAATCCTAGCCGGAGTTGGGAGAGCGCCTAATGTTGAAGGCTTAAATCTTGAGACGGTAGGCGTACAATATGACACCAAAAAAGGGGTAATTGTCAATGACAAGCTTCAGACAACAAACCCTCGCATTTATGCGGCTGGTGATATCTGTATGGAATGGAGATTCACCCATGCTGCTGATGCCGCTGCCCGGATTGTTATTCAGAATAGTTTATTTTTTGGGCGCAAAAAACTGAGTACGCTGACAATGCCTTGGTGTACCTATACTGCTCCAGAAATTGCCCATGTGGGGATGTACGAGAAAGAGGCGTTGCAAAAAGGAATTGAGGTGGATACTTACTTCATTCCATTGAGTGAAGTGGATCGAGCAGTTGCTGACGGCGAAGAAGAAGGATTTGCCAAAATTCACGTCAAGAAAGGCACCGATAAAATTTTAGGTGCAACGATTGTGGCGAGACACGCAGGTGACATGATTAGCGAAGTCACTTTGGCGATGGTAGGAAATGTTGGCTTGAAAACTCTTGCCACGGTTATTCACCCCTATCCCACGCAAGCCGAAGCGATTCGCAAAGCAGCAGATGCTTATAACCGCACTCGTTTAACGCCGTTTGTGAAGAAGTTATTCTCTAATTGGTTGGCTTGGACGAGATAGCTGTTAATTTCACGTTCAAGTGCAAATTTCCAATATAGGAGTCGATTTAGGTTTCGACGGCAAATGCTTCGGGGTCAACGTCCCAATTTACCCAGCGAATCGCCTCTCTAGCAGAGGTGAGGGTGGGTGGAACGCGCAGAACGTGAAGGTGGTTCGTGCTGGGACAGGTCATTTTCAGCAGATGGATGGGTTCGACATCAACGTATGCATCAATTTTGAGCAAGGTATATTCGCGCCAGGTATCGATTGTTTGGGTTGCCAACTCCTGACAAATGCGATCGCAACCAATCTGCTGAATCAACACTCGCCGGACTTCCGCATTGGGTTCTGTCAGCAGCCATTCGGCTTGCCACTGGTTCAGGTGCGTCCAATAGCGGCGAGGAAGCTCAACACCAAAACAATCAACCCTCAGTTCTGGATTGGGATGGTTGGCTAACAGCGATAAATCTTGAATGGAATCGTCACTCAGATTGAGATATGTCAAGGAATGTAGTTGCCCAATTTCTGCTGGCAGGGATGCGAACTGGTTGGAACTCAGATAGAGTTTTGTCAAAGAATGTAGTTGCCCAATTTCTGCTGGCAGGGATGCCAGTTGGTTGAAGCTCAGATTGAGATATGTCAAGGAATGCAGTTGCCCGATCTCTGGTGGCAGGGATGCGAACTGGTTGTCACCCAAATCTAGCTCTCTCAAGGAATGCAGTTGCCCAATTTTTGCTGGTAGGGATGCAAGCTGGTTGCCTTCCAGATAGAGATATGTCAAGGAATGCAATTGCCCAATTTCTGCTGGCAAGGATGCCAGTTGGTTGTACTTCAAATCGAGATATGTCAAAGAATGCAGTTGCCCAATTTTTGCTGGTAGGGATGCAAGCTGGTTTAAGCTCAGATTGAGATATTTCAAGGAATGCAGTTGCCCAATTTCTGCTGGCAAGGATGCAAGCTGGTTTAAGCTCAGATTGAGTTTTGTCAAAGAATGTAGTTGCCCAATCTCTGCTGGCAAGGATGCAAGCTGGTTTAAGCTCAGATTGAGTTTTGTCAAAGAATGTAGTCGCCCAATCTCTGCTGGCAAGGATGCAAGCTGGTTTAAGCTCAGATTGAGTTTTGTCAAAGAATGCAATTGCCCAATTTCTGCTGGTAGAGATGCGAGCTGTTTGCCTCCCAGAGAGAGTTCTGTTTCATCTAAAGAATTTAGAATTAGCTGTCGAACTTCTTCCATCTGCGACATCATTTCATCCTTTACCTAAGCGGCGTTGGATAGGCTCAATTGGGTCGCCTATAACTGAAGCTGGGCGAATACTTCAGCATTTCGTGTCTCTATACACCTATCCCCGGCTCAATTCCAGCTAAGTCTTTACGGCAAACGCTTCAGAAAAATCTAATTGCTACTTGCTGGCGTCTCACCCGCAATTCGCTTCGCTTCTTCCAAGAGATAATCAAAAAACGTGCGAGCAACAACGGAGAGTTGTTTGCCAGCCGGATAAGCGATATACCAATGACGGCTGATGGGAAAGCCCTCCACATCGAGGATAGTGAGTTCGCTGCTGACACCATCCAGCCCTAGGGTGTGGCGAGATAAGACAGAGATGCCTAAGCCACCTGCGATCGCTTGCTTGATCGCTTCATTACTCCCTAACTCCAACCTGACTTTCACTGCAACCTCATGCCGCTCGAATAAATTTTGCACTGATGAGCGCGTCCCCGATCCCGCCTCGCGCATAATAAACGGCTCACCCGTCAGACTAGAGAGAGGGATATTTTTTTGCTGAGCCAGTGGATGATTGATAGGTGCCAACACCACCAACGGGTTTTCTAGAAACGGGTGGCAGCGGATATCCAGATGATCTGGTATTTGGCTCAGAATATACAAATCGTCTAGATTCTCGCTCATACGGCTCAGAATCCGCTCGTGATTCGTCACCTGGAGGGCGATATCAATTCCCGGATAACGCTGGCAAAATGGCCCTAATAAACGCGGGATAAAATACTTCGTGGTTGTAATCACACTCAGCCGCAAATTTCCCTGTTTCAGCCCTTTCATTTCAGCCAGAGTCATCTCAAATTGAGCTAATCGCTCGAAGACTTCCCGGCACGTTACCATCAGTTCGCGTCCGGCGTCTGTAAGATAAAGGCGCTTGCCCACCTGCTCAAACAGCGGTGTCCCAACAGCCTTGGTGAGTTGCTTCACCTGCATAGAGACAGTAGGCTGGGTGAGAAATAGTTCTTCTGCCGCACGGGTAAAGCTCCCGTGGCGAGCAACCACCTCAAAAACCTTCAACTGGTGTAGCGTTGCCTGCTTCAAACGCCCTTCTCCTGCCAGTTATAGATAAAACTCTATTGTACCTATCGCAAATAATACCTTTTATCCATGAAGATTCAAGGTTATGATTGAATCACTGAACAAAGTAACAGTCTTCCTTCCTAAAGGCGTTGTACATTTACTTGATGCTTGGTTTGGGAAGTTATCATTCATTTTCATCCTGTGTTTTGCAGGCTGATTTCCCCCAAACATCAGAGTCATAAATGTGCAACGCTTTCCCTATGGCTGAAATTTTCAGCCTCTCTACTGAGTGCTACATTCACAATCTAAGATTTAAATTATTCTTGAACCTGAATTGGTAGCTTAGCTAAATCTGGCAATTCCACCAGCTGTTTTTCCTGTTCCTTGATAGCGACTGGCAATTTCAGGGGTTGCGGTTTCTCCTCTATCCAACAAGCCGCCGCCGGCAGGCATTGCTCCAGGTCGTCCAACGGTCGAGGAATCACCATTAAAGAATTAAATTCCCCAATCCTCTCGGCTTCTTGCATCCCCGCTTCGACAGCCACGGCGACATCTGCCACGGAACCCCGAATAATCGCGGTACATAAACCACCGCCAATCGTTTCGTAGGAAGACAGATACACTTCTGCTGCTTTGAGCATGGCGTCACAAGCTCCAACCATCGCCGGAAAGCCCCGCGTTTCTAATAAACCAACTGCTTGATTGCTGAGACGGCTGTAACCGTTGTTATCGGTAAGTTGGGATAAGTGTTTCCCAAGCGGAAAAATGACTTCCAAATTTGGCAGGGGGCGAGGAATCACCGAAGAGGAAATATACTGACCAAACTGTTCGGCAGTCTGGGCACCCGCTTCGACGGCTAAACGGACATCGGCAATGCCACCTCGGACAATCGCAGTACAGTAACCACTACCAATTTTCTCAAACCCGATGAGCGTTACCCCAGCGGACTTCAGCATCATATCGGCACAGCCGATGATCGCAGGGAAACTCTGAGTCGAAACCATGCCCAAAGCAGTGTCTTTAAAGCTTTTGGATTGACTTTGCCGCTCAAATCGAGCCAGTCCTGGCTGTTGTACCTCCACCGATGACCTCCCAGAGAAACTATTCTTGCGCCTAACTTTAGTATGCCCACAGTCACAGATTAGTTGATAATTGCTAGTGCTGATAACTGCCAAAAGTCAAAACTATGAACTTTGAGTGTCTTTGGGGGGGTGGTTGGCGGATTTATAGTGAGGAAACAAAGTCGTCAGCAGCCGATTGAGGTTCGCTTGTCCATAGACTGGAGTCCCAGCGGTTGGAGATGACGGCGTTAGCTCGTTCGGGGTGTCTTCGCTGCTGGATGTGGAGAGAGTAGAAGCGATCGCTTGCCCATTTTGAGTTTCCTCGCCAGTGGATGCTGCGGGGACGTCCTCTTGGTTGACTTGCGGATCTAAAACAGCCTCGCTGGAAGCGGCAGTTGGGGCGTCGGCAGTTAGAGTGTCAGCAGTTGGAGTATCGGCAATTTGACGAGTGTTATCTCCGAACAGAGAACCCGGTGGCACGACTTGCCAAGACTCCACGTTACTGTTAAAAACCGTCGTCGTGGAACCGATGCAGGCATTCGCACCAATCTTGCTTTTGCCGACGACAAGGACGCCAGCTCCCAATACTGCCCCTGTTTCCACTTCTATGGTGCCTTCGTAGGCATGAAGAATAGTTCCCATGCCGATGCAGACACCCGCAGCAATGATAATTTTACTGTCTGGAGCTGCTTGCAGGATCGCTCCCGGAGCGATCGCAGCACCGTCATCAATGCTTACATCCCCTTTCACATAAACTTGAGAGTTGCCAAGTGGCGGCAGTAGCGGCAAGTGCATGGGGCTAGAAAGTAAGGAGTGGCGAAATAACTTTTGGCTGAAGGAACAAGAATTGAATTTTTCTTTTTTACCCTTCATCCCTGCTAAAGGATGAAGAATGAAATTTTTCATTCTTCATCCTTACATTCTTCATCCTTGTTCTAGCGGCTACCGCTCTTCGCTGGCTGTTGAATCAGCAACGGTTTGTTGACGCGACGCTTGGCTTTGGGGTCAATTCCAAAGAAGCGCACGTACTCTCCGGCGTGGCTAGCCATGCAAGCTTCCAAAGCAGCGATCGCTTCTACTTCCCGATTTGTTTCAATCGGAGAGCAAGTGTGCCAAGAACTGGTGCGAAAGCGGCGCTCATCGGCGTGTTCCGTGCCAATCTTGTAGCCTTGAGCCAATATATTTCGCACCTGCTCAATCGCTTCTGAATTTAACAGAGAACTGTTTTCAATCTGCGGAGCGCTGGCTGTTGAACTCTTAGCTGTTGAACTATTGCCTGGGGCAGTGTTGGCACCCTTCGCCGTAGGTGCGCCGTCGGGACGTTGGATAATTTGCTCTAGCACCCGTCGCTTGGCTTTGGAGTCGATGCCAATCAAGCGCACGTATTCCCCTGGGTGTTCGGCTACGATTGCTTCTAAAGCTGCGATCGCTTCCGATGCCGACCGAGCTTCGATTGCTTTCCCACTCGTCCAGGAACTGGTGCGGAAGCGGCGTTCGTTCGCATATTCGGTACTAATCTTGTAGCCTTGATTCAGCAGGCTTTGCACTTGTTGTGCCAAGTCGCCGCCGAGCTGTGCGCTAGCGGTGTTAGCCGGTGATTGAGCGCTACCGTTGTTAGATTTAGTGTTAGCAGTTTTAGTTGCTTTGGCTTGTGTGGGTGCCTGCCCGCCGGGACGTTGGATAATTTGCTCTAGCACCCGTCGCTTGGCTTTGGAGTCGATGCCAATCAAGCGCACGTATTCCCCTGGGTGTTCGGCTACGATCGCTTCTAACGCTGCGATCGCTTCTGACGCTGACCGAGCTTCGATTGCCTTACCACTTGTCCAGGAACTGGTGCGGAAGCGGCGTTCGTTCGCATATTCGGTACTAATCTTGTAGCCTTGATTCAGCAGGCTTTGCACTTGTTGTGCCAAGTCCCCACCCTGGAAGCTAGCGGTGTTAGCGGGTGATTGGGTGCTACCGTTATTAGATTTAGTGTTAGCAGTTTTAGTTGCTTTGGCTTGTGTGGGTGCCTGCCCGTCGGGACGTTGGATAATTTGCTCTAGCACCCGTCGCTTGGCTTTGGAGTCAATGCCAATTAAGCGCACGTATTCCCCTGGGTGTTCGGCTACGATTGCTTCTAAAGCTGCGATCGCTTCCGAGGCTGACCGAGCTTCGATTGCTTTCCCACTCGTCCAGGAACTGGTGCGGAAGCGGCGTTCGTTCGCATATTCGGTACTAATCTTGTAGCCTTGATTCAGCAGGCTTTGCACTTGTTGTGCCAAGTCACCGCTAAAAGAGGCACTCGTCGAAGCTGGTGTAGCTGCACGGCGATCGCGCCCACCTTGGTTGGGTTGACTCATCTCATCCCGAATAGGTGTAATACACGCAGTATCTCCAGCACACAGATAGCCAGCTCTTAGTGCCTCATTAATCCCAACGACATGACGGCTAAAGTCGGTATCTTGTGCTTGCACATCCGATAGGCGGTCAGCTTGCTGCTGATTGGTAATCACCGCTCCCGAAGGGACATACTTTCCTGGAGGAATCTCTACATCCTGAATCAAGGCGTGCATCATCACAATGCAGCCTTTGCCCACCCTAGCGTTAAATACCGTAGAGCGGAAGCCAATAAAGCAATTATCCCCGACATAAGCGGGGCCGTGAATCAAAGACATATGGGTTAAGGAAGCATTCTTCCCGACCCACACCGAGTATTCCTGATTGTCATCCCCAACGACTCGACCTTGTTCCAAACCGTGAACCACGACACCATCTTGGATATTCGTGCCTTCGCCGATGTAGAATGGCGCTCCTTCATCGGCTCGGATCGAAGTTCCCGGTGCAATTAACACCTGAGGGCCAATCCGCACATCTCCAATAATGTTGGAAAAAGAATGCACGTAAGCGCTTGCGTCAATCTTCGGTTCCGCCAAACTTTTTGACCAAGGGGTCGGGGGAGCCGCAAAGCTGCGGGCTGCCATATCTCTAAACCTCACTAACTGAACAAAGTAACTAACGATATTGTTCTTTCTTGCTGTACAGGAGGCGATTGTCTACACTGACCGTGTCAATAATCGCCACCACCATCGCATCGAGAGGACGCTTTTCGCTGCCATCTACAATCCGGGCAGCACTCCCACGGCTGACCAGAACCCACTCATCTATACCAGCGCCTACCTGATCGCCAGCTACCTCGTATTGGGGTAGGATCTGCCCCTCTTCATCAATGAATTGCAACAGCAATAGCTTGACGCCTCGAAGGCCAGGCTCTTTATGGGTGCTAACAACCGTGCCACGAACTTTGGCAATTTGCATGATCGGTAATTGGGGAAAAAAGGAAACAAGGTAATTGGTAATTGGGAAAAAGGTCTTTTCCCATTACCGATGACCCATTACCCCTTACCCATGACCTAATCTTACGGCCTATTGAAAGGACGAATGCCACTAACACTTTCCCGGAATTGTTCAACAGCTTCCGTGTAACGAATGGGCAGAACGTACTCCAGGTTCTCGTGGGGACGCGCAATAATGTGAGTGGACAGTACTTGACCGCCATTCACTCGCTTCACGGAATCAACGCCCGCCGATACAGAAGCCTGTACTTCCGAGACATCTCCCCGAACGATCACGGTGACGCGACCGCTGCCAATTTTTTCATAACCCACTAGCGTGACGCGGGCAGCTTTTACCATCGCATCCGCAGCTTCCACAACGGCAGGAAAGCCTAGTGTTTCAATCATTCCAACTGCAATTGCCATCAGTTCTTCCTTCGCTTAATTTAAGTGTTTTGACTTGAAAATTTGGACTTTTCGGGGTTTCGAGTTGAGACGCGACCTAAAAATATATAAGGGAACACCGCCACCGGAGCGCTGCTGGCGTCTTCACCCTCCTTACGTCCGGAACTGTTCGACAACTTCCGTGTATCGAATCGGTAGCACATACTCCAGGTTCTCATGAGGACGCGCAATGATGTGAGTGGACAGAACTTCTCCGCCATTCACGCGCTTGGCTGCATCCACTCCGGCGGATACTGACGCCTGCACCTCAGACACATCCCCCCGAACAATTACCGTTACCCGGGCACTGCCAATTTTTTCATAGCCTACCAGTGTAACTCGAGCCGCTTTAACCATCGCATCCGCAGCTTCTACAATCGCTGGAAAGCCCTTGGTCTCAATCATTCCAACCGCAATTGGCATTTATTATCTCCTACCTAGTGGGACCTACACTCGCCTTAATTTGTACTTCTTGTAAAATTTGGACGAGGACACCCATTCTTTCATCTCAAGAACTATCGCTTAGCCTCGCATCATTAAGCATAGAGAAGCGAGGCTTACTTGACAATATAAACTATTATGATATTTTTATATTAAAGAGTTTAAGAAAACTTAACGGTCGTCAAAATGGCGTTTCTGTTCAATAAAAGCTTATCCGTTTCTGGAATGCTTCCTTATGTTTTATAATTTCTTTATTACTTTTGAATAGTCTACAGGATTATCTCCTGTAAACCGCACTGGGGGGGATTTTCAAAAAAAAATGAAGATTTTCCTAGGGCTTAGTCCGTGTCAAAATTAGACACTAATAAGCTAAAGCTTTTCAAGGTATAAATTTTTCAAATTTGCTTTATAAACACAGGTATAGTAGGTAAACATACCGATGTTTTTAATAGCTATGAGGAGAGTTCAAGATGAGTATAAATAATTTTTGGAGTTCTCAAGTGTTAATTTATAGCAAAAAAACGTCATACTGAAAAAAAAATAAACCTATTAATCTGACGTTTACAAGATCGCCATAGTTTGCCTGGGAACTACTTCCGAGTGCCTCTTGGTGAGCAAGTCGATTGATGAAGAAAATAGCAAGGGCTTTCCTAATATGACAGAGTTTCTCACCCAGACAAGTTGGTGGGTGCCTTTCTATGGATTACTGGGGGCAGTTCTTACCCTGCCGTGGTCAACTGGATTTATTCGTCGGACAGGCCCACGCCCAGCAGCTTACTTTAACCTGTTGATGACTATCTTGGCGTTTGTACACGGCACGATTGTCTTCAGAAGTACCTGGAACCAAGAGCCGATAAAGCTTGTATTCCATTGGCTACAGGTGGCAGATTTAGATCTGACCGTTGCTTTGGATATCTCAGCCGTGAGTGTTGGGGCAATGGAGCTAGTGACGGGCTTAAGCCTCCTGGCGCAACTGTTTGCCTTGGGGTATATGGAGAAAGACTGGGCATTAGCTCGCTTCTTTGCCTTGATGGGATTTTTTGAAGGGGCGATGAGTGGCTTAGCCATTAGCGACTCTTTGTTTCTCACCTATGCCTTGTTGGAAGTGCTGACCCTTTCCACCTATTTACTGGTAGGGTTCTGGTATGCTCAGCCGCTAGTGGTGACAGCCGCGCGAGATGCCTTCCTAACCAAGCGGGTGGGAGACATCTTGCTATTGATGGGGGTGGTAGCGCTATCAACTGTAGCAGGAACCTTGGATTTTCCCGATTTATATGAGTGGGCGGAAACGGCTACCTTATCGCCATTAACATCCACGTTATTAGGATTGGCATTGATTGCTGGGCCGGTGGGAAAATGTGCCCAATTCCCGCTGCATCTTTGGCTAGATGAGGCGATGGAAGGGCCTAACCCGGCTTCAATCTTGCGAAACTCGGTCGTGGTGGCTTGTGGTGCTTATGTGCTGATTAAACTCCAGCCAATCTTAATCCTTTCCCCGGTGGCTTCGGCGACCTTGGTGGCGATTGGCACAATGACGGCGATTGGTGCTTCGTTGGTGGCGATCGCGCAAATTGATATTAAACGAGCTTTATCCCATTCCACCAGCGCTTACTTGGGTTTGGTGTTTATCGCCGTCGGGTTGCAATGGACGGGTTTTGCCCTGATGTTGCTGTTTGCCCACGCGATCGCCAAAGCGTTATTGTTCATGAGTATCGGTTCCATCATCATCACCACCAACAACCAAAACCTTACCGAAATGGGCGGTCTCTGGTCGCGGATGCCAGCGACCACCACTGCCTTTTTGGTCGGCAGCGCTGGATTAGTCGGACTCCTGCCCTTGGGAGGCTTTTGGGCACTGCGCCTGGGGATTGATGACTTTTTCACAAACCAACCCTGGCTGGTAGCAGTCTTGCTCTTAGTTAACTGCCTGACCGCCGTAAATTTAACTCGCGTGTTTCGTCTGGTTTTCTTAGGCGAACCCCAGGCAAAAACTCGCAGGGCACCAGAGGTTCCTTGGCCGATGGCTGTGCCGATGGTGTCTTTGATCGTAGTCACACTGCTCGTCCCTGTGATGATGCAGCGCTTGTCACTGCTGCCTGATTGGGAATATCTCAACCAACAAGCGTTGTTGCTACTGGTGGTTTCCGGCTTAATTGGCACAGTTCTAGGAAGCGTGATTTATCTACCCAGAACTTGGTCTAGATCCGTTCGGATTCCCTTCAGATTTCTGCAAGACTTGTTCGCCTACGACTTTTATATTGACCGACTTTACCGCGTGAGTGTGGTTTTTGCAGTTGACCGACTTTCGCGGTTAAATGCTTGGATCGATCGCTATGTAGTAGATGGATTCGTTAACTTGGTTGGCGTTGCCACAATTTTCAGCGGGCAAAGCTTAAAGTACAACGCTACAGGTCAGTCCCAGTTTTATTTACTCACCATCCTCGTAGGATTAAGCGTTTTAAGCATTCTCATACTCTGGCCCATTTTAAGTGTTTTGAGTTCCGAGTTGTCCTTAGGTAATTGGTAAGAGGGAATGGGTAATGGAATCCCCAATCCATTCCCTCTTACCCTTACGACCAACTACCAACTACCCATTAAAAATTACCCGTTCCCTAGTATGCTCAGTGCTTTGATTTGGTTGCCGGTAATAGGCGCTGCGATAATCGGGTTTCTGCCCGGAACCATGAACCCGCAAGTCCCCCGGAAAGTGGCTCTGGCTGTTATTAGTGGTGTCTTTATCTGGTCTATTTTCCTAGTGAGCCAGTTTCAATATACAGAGGGACTGTTACAGTTTTCTGAGTTTATCCCTTGGATTGACACCTTAGGATTGACCTACCATCTCGGTGTGGATGGCTTGTCTTTGCCTTTGCTCGTTTTAAATAGTCTTTTAACAGGAATAGCGCTTTACAGCACGAATGACTCTATTCAGAGACCTCGGTTCTATTACGCTCTAATTTTATTGTTGAATGGGGCTGTCTCTGGTGCCTTTTTAGCGCAGGATTTGCTGTTGTTTTTCCTCTTTTATGAGGTAGAACTGATTCCGCTGTATCTGTTGATTGCTATCTGGGGAGGACAACGGCGAGGCTACGCAGCCACAAAGTTTCTTATTTATACGGCAGTCTCTGGAATTCTAATTTTGGCATCTTTCTTTGGGTTAGTGCTACTCAGTGGTGCCTCGACGTTTGAATTTGAAAAATTGTATGCCCTGTCCCTACCCTTGGGAACACAATTTCTGCTGTTGGCAGGAATTTTGGTAGGCTTTGGCATCAAAATTCCTTTAGTTCCCTTCCACACCTGGTTGCCGGATGCTCACGTAGAAGCCTCAACGCCCGTTTCCGTCCTGTTGGCTGGTGTGTTGTTGAAGTTAGGAACCTATGGGTTACTGCGGTTTGGATTGGGTTTGTTCCCTGAAGCGTGGGCGGTTGTGGCACCTTGGTTGGCGACTTGGGCGGTCGTGAGCGCGTTGTATGGTGCATTCAATGCGATCGCTCAAAAAGATATGAAAAAAATGGTGGCTTATAGCTCCATTGCTCACATGAGTTACATCCTATTAGCCGCCGCCGCCGCCACCCCCCTAAGCCTGATGGGAGCCGTCTTCCAAATGATTGCCCACGGCTTAATTTCATCGCTCCTGTTTCTGGTGGTAGGTGTCGTTTACAACAAGACAGGCACCCGCGATATAGAAACTCTCAAGGGTTTGCTCAATCCAGAGCGCGGCTTGCCCCTAATTGGTAGCTTGATGATAGTAGGGGTCATGGCAAGTTCCGGGATTCCCGGCATGGTAGGTTTTATTTCAGAATTTTTGGTATTCCGGGGCAGTTTCCCCGTGTTTCCGGTTCAAACCCTCCTGTGTCTGGTGGGAACAGGTTTAACCGCCGTGTACTTTTTGCTTTTGGTTAACCGCGCCTTTTTCGGACGCCTGTCTGAAAAAGCTATGAATTTGCCACCCGTCCAGTGGAGCGATCGCTACCCGGCGATGCTTTTAGCAGTTCTGATTGTCATCCTGGGAATACAGCCTAACTGGATGGTGCGTTGGAGTGAATCCACGATGACAGCCATGCTCAACCGATCGAGTATGGTCGCGGAAGTTTCTCCGATTGCTAAATCGGTGGATATCAAAACCGAATAGACCGGATACCCCAACCTTCTTCCCGACCAGGGAAGCGGGAAAATGACTCCTCTCCCCTCTTAGGGAAGGAGTCGGGGGAGTCAATCAGCAGGCAGTTCTGAAAATATTTCCTCTTTTAATTTTTTCATACACATTTTACGGTTACGAATAAGTCTCATGCCAAGCACCGCTTTAAAATTCTCAAATCACCCTCTAGCCGCGTATATTAACCGGCTGCAATCTGGAAAAGCTTTACTTGAGGATACGCCAGAGAATGTATTAGAAGTTGTCGGCATTCTCAAAAGCTATGGAATCGTCCTGGATGCTTATTATAAAAATCTCCTCTACATTGCCGATCATCAATTCTTAGTGCTGTTTCCCTTCTTTAAATACTTCAATGGCGAGATTACTTTTAAGAAGTTGCTGCGCCATTGGTGGCACGACCGGATTAATTATGAGTACGCCGAGTACGTGATGAAGGTGATGCTATGGCACGGTGGCGGTAGTATGGATGCTTACTTAGATTCACCGGAGTTCTACCAGCACGCGAGAACCGCAATCGAAGCCAAAATTAAAACAAACTTGCCCATTAGAGGTCTGGACAAACTGTTTCCAGAGTTTTTGCTCGAACAAGTCCGTCAGCAAGTTTATTACAGCGCTCTCGGTCAATTCTGGGAGGTGATGAGCGAAATGTTTCTCACCTTATCTGACCGCTATGACCGAGGAGAAATCAAATCAATCCCTGATGTGGTAGAACATATCCTGGCGGGTTTGGTCGCGGCAGCGGCTTCGCCAATTACTTACTCAGTAAAAATTCAAGACAAGGTTTATGACATCATTCCCAAATCAGCCGGGTTAACCTTTTTACCTGATGTCGCTGTGCCCTATGTGGAAACGATTTTCTTTAGAGGGACGCCTTTCTTAGGAACGGTTTCCTATAATGCCCAGGCTCAGCAAATTTCTCCCGATCAAAGTAGATTTGAATACGGCGCTCTCTATGCCGATCCGCTGCCGGTTGGCGGTGCTGGAATTCCACCGACGCAACTGATGCAAGATATGCGTCATTTTATACCCGAATATTTATACGAGTTATACCGTCGCAGCCTTCGGGGAGAAGATGATTTGCGGGTGCAAATTTGCATCAGTTTCCAAAAGTCGATGTTTTGCGTGACGACTGCTGCAATTTTGGGACTGGCACCCCACCCCATTGACACCACCGATCCCTCTGAGCAAGCAGCGAATCAAGCTTATTTAGCGAAATGGATGGATCGGTTTATCACCTCGCGCTTAAATGACGTGAATGGTTAAAGAGTCGATTCCTGGTTAATGTTGATTTGAGAAGTAGGGGCATGGTAGTTTCATGCCCTTACAGATATTTAAAACACGATCGACACAGTACTCAATTCACTCTTCGTTTTTGAAAACTTGTGTCGCGAGCAAAGCTAAGGCAACGGTACTAGCGATCGCGCCCAACTGGAGAGCAGGATTTTTAGCCAACCAGTCAGAAACGCTCGGTATCACCAGATTGCTAAAATCTCCATCAACTCTAGTATCGCCGGAAACAGGCTCATAAAGGTTGTTCCGATCATCAGGGGACTTCGGCTCGTTGGTGCGTTGAGCTTGGAAGCCAACGAGCAGCAACAAAGAATCCACCAGTTCCGGCGATAGCCGCTGTAGCGCATCTAGCGCTCTAGCAGCATCCCCAACCAAGAAGTCACGAGTTGGATGTTCAGCGACGTAGAGGATCGCGTCAGCGACCAGCCTGGGGTCATAGTAGGGCGGTATCCCTGACGGCTTCACGCCTAGCTTGGTGAGACCATTGTTCCAGAAGGGTGTATTGATCACCGCTGGTTTCACACTCGTCACGCTGATGGGAATACCCTCATGTTGCAGCTCAACGCGCATCGCTTCGAGGAATCCTTCGATCCCATGCTTTGCTGCGGAGTATGCACTTTGGTAAGGGAGACTTCGCAAGCCCTCCATTGAAGAGATGTGGATTAGCGCCCCCTGTCTCTCTCGCTTGAGATGGGGTAGCGCCGCCATTGCACCATATACCTGCCCCATCAAGCTAACATCAATGACGCGCTTAAACTCTTCTGGTGTGGTGTTGTCGAAGGTGGCAAAGATGCCGACAGCAGGGAGGTGTACCCAGGTATCGAGCCGCCCGTAGACTTCGACGGTACGGTCTGCGATCGCCTTCACCTGCTCGAATTCTGACACATCAGCTACCACAGCCGTTGCTTCACCACCAAGGCTACGAATCTCGTCCATCAAGGATGCTAGCTTCGACTCACTACGAGCTGAGACAACTAACTTTGCCCCTTTCTTGGCGAACTGAAGGGCTGTCTCGCGCCCGATGCCGCTGCTCGCCCCAACGACGGCAACAACCTGCTGATTGATTGGTTTTAGTTGCATTAATGCTACTCCTTAAAGTTTTTATGCCAAAAAATTCACCTTAAAGGTAAAGTTTTTCTAGAACGTTTGGTCTAATTGGAATCTACAAAATCAACTTTTCAATAATTACATCATACTAAGCAATAGAGAAACAAACATTGTATTTAAGCAGAGTTAAAAGCGCTCTGGATATTGTAAAAATCAAAAATTAGGATCTTGCCTGATTCCTCATCAGTTAAAAGGGGCATATTGTAAGCCGCGATCGCTTGCTCAATCTACTGATAACTATTCAGACAAATTTATGTGCTTCTAAGCAGAATAATTACTATGCCTTCACTCAACTTCTACCCAAAGCATGGTTTAGCATTAAGCTACGAAGTGCCCGTAGATACATAGAGCTTTAAATTCATGATGAATAAAGTTTTTTATTTGCAGGAATAATAAATTTTCATCCTATTTGTGGATTTTGCTAGTCTCATCTTTAGATATGTTGCATTTATAGGTATTCGCAGGATTCACATAAAGCATTATGGCTGATAAAACTAGGAAAGCAGACAACGAAGGCAATACACGCAAACAAGGAAATCTTTCAGATATACCCATTGAAGATACTGACCTAGTTTCAGATATCCCCGTAGAAGATACTGGCGAACCAATTATTTCAGATTTACCCCAGGCAATTACTGAATCCTTGGGAACGGGTGTTGCCCAAGAGCCAGGACTAGAAATTGGTGGGCGAACCATGCGCGATCGCATGGAGCAGTACACATCGGCTGGCCCAGAACTAACCGGCGGTGATATTGATGCTCGTTGGGATCAGGCGGAAGCGGTTGGTGACGAAGCAGTAGGGGGAACTGTTGCTACTCCGGATCAGAATGTTGTTGACGAACTGGGAGTTGCTGTTGGGCTTGATTATGACGACGGGGTATCTCTTCAGACAAACGAGATTTTGGAGTCACGCGACGCTGGTCGATGGGAGTTAGACCCCATGTCTGCGGAAGATTATCCGGAGCATTGAGTATTGTGTGGAGCGCGATCGCATTTTCAGTGAGATTCCAGTAAACCCTTGCAATCAGGGAACTCCCAGAAAAAAATTATCAATCTAGATTAATCCTAACTAAGAGCAGTTTATGGCAACCCCAGATCCCGACACCAAACCAATAGACCTAGAAATCACTGGAAACATTGATACACCAGATACACCATCGATGCCAGCTCCAGATGCCTATGTTAATTTAGGCGATTCGGCAAGCAACCCGCTAATTATTTCGCCACTGTCGGAAGAAGCAGAAGCAACGGACTACCAGGAAGAGACTAAAGATGCCGAACGCTCAACAGCAGCTAGTGAGGGAGAGTGACTTCTGTTGGCAGGGTTCGCAGGGCGATCGCTCCGAGTACAACAACACTTGCGATCGCGCCCCACTTCAGAACGGGATTTTTATCCACCCAGTCGGTAACGCTCGGTATCGCTAAGTTGCTAAAATCTCCCTTAACCCGGTCATTGGCTGGGATAGATTCATAAAGATTGCTTGGCGCATCGTCTGACTTTGGCTCATCGGTGCGCTGGAGTTTGAAGGCAACCCGTTGCAATATAGCATCTACCAGTCCGGGCGAAATCCGTTGAAGCAAATCTATCATTCGAGCCGCATCCCCAACCAGGAAGTCACGAGTTGGATGTTCGGCAACGTAGAGAACCGCGTCAGCGACCAAGCTGGGTTCGTAGAAAGGCGGTAGGCTGGCTGGCTTCACACCTAGCCGGGTGAGCGCATTGTTGTAGAGGGGTGTGTTGACGGCGGCGGGTTTGACACTCGTCACGCTGATGGGGATTTTCTCATGTTGCAGTTCGACGCGCAGGGCTTCGATGAATCCCTCCATACCGTGCTTTGCGGTGCAGTAGGAACTCTGAAGCGGGAGACTGCGCCTGCCCAAGACGGAAGAGAGATGGATCAGCGCCCCTCGCCCCTCACGCTTGAGATGAGGTATTGCCGCCATCGCACCGTATGCCTGCCCGACCAATCCGACATCAATAACGCGCTTGAACTCTTCGGGTGTTGTCTTATCGAAGGCGGCATAGACGGCAATCGCGGGGCAATGCACCCAGGTATCGAGTCGCCCGTACACCTCTACAGTACGGTCTGCGATCGCTTTCACCTGCTCGAATACCGTCACATCGGCGACGATAGCAGTTGCCTCACCGCCGAAGCTTTTAATCTCGTCCACCAAGGACGCTAGCTTCGACTCACTGCGAGCGGAAACTACCACCTTTGCCCCTCTCCTGGCAAACTGGAGGGCTGTCTCCCGCCCAATGCCACTGCTCGCTCCCACGACTGCAACGACCTGCTGATTGATTGCCTTCAGTTGCATCAATGCTACTCCTTAAAGTTCTCATTAAAAATTCTTCACCCCTGGAGGTGAAGTCAATCTAGAAATGCTTGATTTAATTGAAATCTACGAGTTCAACTTCTACCCAATAAATAAGCCAGAGCAAGCGTGCCTACATCAGCCGCAGGGTTGACAGTTCTCTAAGCAGCAACTCCAGCGAGAAACTGGCTCAACTGGGCACTGAAAATTTCCGGGCGTTCGACATGGGGTAAGTGACCGCAGTCGGGGATTAAGGCCAGGTGTCCTTGCTTTAGGCGGCTAACCGCGTCGTGAGCTTGCTCTTTTGGAAGAACCAAATCCTCCGTCCCCCACACGACTAGAGTCGGCATCGGTAACTCTCCTAGAGAGTCGAGAAATACTTGATGCTGTCCAAATACATTCAGCTGGGCGCGCAGCGAGGTCAGAGTAGCTTGAAGAAAACCGGGCATCTGAGACATTCGCTCTTGCTCTGCTATCCACACCGCGGGAGCCTGCGCGGGGTGGGCGAAGAACAGTGTCGCCCGTAACCAAGACCGCATTTTAGCGCCAGGAGGCGTTTGGCACCCAACGATCGCTACATCCCCATACCCAGGTAAAGTTAACTGAGACAGCAACGGGGTGACAGCGTAACCAAGCCCGGAACTATCTACCAGCACCAAAGCTGCGACTTGTTCGGGACGGGATAGGGCAAAGCGTAACGCAACTTGACCGCCTAGGGAGTTGCCCACTAGCACCGCCCGCTCAATTCCCAGCGCGTCAAGAAAATCGACCAAGAACTGCTTAAGAAACTCTGGCGTGTACTCAAGGGATGGTTTGGCACTATCACCGAAACCGGGAAAGTCCGGCGCATAGACACGATAGGTAGCTCCCAGGTTGGGAAGCACCCAAGACCAATCGAGAGCGCTGGCACTATCTCCATGTAGCAGCACTAACGGTAGACCATCATCGCCTGCTTTAAAGTACCGGATGCTTAAACCGCTCACATTGATTCGCCGCTCTTCAACCTCTGTTTTCACGCTTGGCTCCAATCCCATCTAAATAATGAAGTTTAATTATTAGTGTTGAATGTTCATTCAACCCAATGCGATCGCTATCGCCCTTAAGTGTGATGAGCGCCGTTGACTCTCACAACTTCGCCAGTGACGTAGCTGCTTGCGCTCGGTGAAAGCAGGAATGCAACTGCCCAAGCAACTTCCTCCGGTTTACCGAAGCGACGAAGCGGAATCTCGGACACAATGCGCTCTTTCACCTTATCTGGCACCGACTTAACCATATCAGTCTCAATAAATCCCGGTGATACAGCGTTGACTCGTACCCCATAACGAGCCGCCTCTAAAGCGAGGGACTTGGTTAAACCAATCACAGCCGCCTTGGTTGCGGCATAGTTAGTTTGACCGATGTTTCCCCGTTCACCCGAAATCGAGCTGATGCAAACCACAGAGCCTTCTTTCCGCTCGTACATTTTGGGGATAACGGGCATCAGCGTGTTGTAGACGCCTTTCAAGTTAGTGTCAATTACGGCATCCCAGTTTTCAGTCGTCAGTTTAGGAAAAAAGTTGTCTTGAGTAATCCCAGCATTCGCCACAATCCCGTAAATTGACCCTAGTTTCTGTTCAACCTGTTCTGCTACTGCCGTCATCGCTGCTTTGTCGGTTACATCAGCTTGAATTGCGATCGCTTTATGCTGACCATTGGTAGCGCTGCGGTGGGTGTAAGCTACCTTAGCTCCCAGCTCCTCCAAGAGACTGACGATAGCGGCTCCTATCCCTCGATTACCACCCGTTACCAAAACGACTTTATCTTCCAGTCCCAAAGACACCATGAGCCACTTTCACCCCTATTTCTATTACTGATTCCAGTGTCTTCGCCGCTTAGCGCCAATATTTGCAGTTGTAGGTTGGGAGGATGGATTTATTAACGCCCAATTTCCTACGTAGGGGCATGGCAATGCCATGCCCCTACAAATCGCGAATTGTGTATGTAATCAGTACAGCAAGATGCTGACTTTTATTGCAATTAGGCTGACATTTCTTGCTGAATCTTGCTCTTGGCAGCTTTGAATTCAGTAGCCATTTGCTCTTTCTGCTCAGTGCTACAATTTTTGTCAATTGCCGTGAACATCGTAAATTCTTCTTGGCGAATGTGGTCGCCAACCACTTCCATTAGGTCTTTAATTTTTGATCTGAAATGGTCGGCATTAGCAGGGTCAATCGCCTTAATTTCATCGAGCATCTGCTTCATTTGCGCTTGCTCGTCGTAAAGCTCTTGAGTGTTGTCATCGCCGTAGAAAGAGCGTACTTTCGGGTACACTACTTCTTCTTCTGCTTGAGCGTGTGCTAATAAATCTTTGTAGATTTGCCCGAAATACTCTTGGAGCTTTTGAGGATCTTTCGTCGCCCCAACTTCAGTGAAAAGTGTATTCACTTTCTCATGATCCAGCCGGATAAGGGTCTGGATATTCATATCTTGCTTGTCAGTGTTTTGCGTAACCACACTGCCAGCTACACCCGATAGGGCAGCAACTGCATCTTGCACCCTTGCCCAGAGTCCCTGATGCGCGTCTTGACCAGTCATTTCGCGGACTCCCACCTGTTCGAGCATCCCCTTGAGCTGTTCTTGGTGAGCGCGACCCTCGAAGTTAACAGTATTGAGAGGCCCAATTGCCAGTTCAATATCAGCCCCTACAACTTGAGCGGCTTTGTGGATCATGATTCCACTCATGGCTTGACCATGCTTTATCAGTTCGTGGTGAATGAGTTTTTGATAATAGGTAAACTCATCACCTGACATCATCTGCTCAAACTGCGGAATAAATATCTTGGTTGCAGCACTCGGTTCAGATTGAATGCCGTATTGAACGATTACAGTGTCTATGATGCCTAGGTGTTTCTGGTCATCAGAAAGCATATTTTGCAGACGCTCGCGGACATCTTCATAAGGGCAAGAATCTATGAGTTTTTGCTCGTTAGAGATGATTAAATTTAGAAAGGCTTTCAAGTCTGCCAATCTTTCAGCGATCGCCATCCGCTTTGTATCGTCTATTGTTGTAACCATGCTTTGTTATCCTGTAGGAAAATAGTTTGATTGATACCCGTTTCACGGCAAAGGTAATGTAGCTCAATACGAGTTACCCAAATATTACTCAGAGAGTTTTTAGAGGCGTTGTTCACGCCTTGCTTTGAGAACCCGAACGAACACCACTACCTTAGTTCTGGAAATGGGTTATTTCAAGCGAAAAAAACCTTGAATATCTTGATTTTGTCGTTGATCCAGTTCTCTTCCACCTAGCCCAGGTTAGATGTTTTGGTTTAGTCCACGAAAAGCTGAGTTGAGTTACTGAACCAAGAATTCTACGGCTATACGTTGTAAAAACCTTGGAAGTGTCAATTATCCAAGCCGCTCAATTGCGATCGCAGTTCCGCCACCAGTTCCATGACACACCGATGCCAGTCCCATCTGTCCATTTCGCTCCTGTAAGGCGTTGAGCAGGGTGACGATAATTCGCGCCCCCGACGCACCGATGGGATGCCCCAGCGCGATCGCTCCCCCATAGACATTCAGCTTCTCGTAAGGAATGCCCAGCTTGCGGTTGAACAGCACGCTGCTTAGAGCAAAAGCCTCGTTGTTCTCGAACAAGTCAAAATCGTAGATTCTCATCTTGAGCTTGTCTAAAAGCTTGTTGACTGCCAGAATCGGAACTTCCGGGAAGCGCCAAGTTTCTCCACCTATCGACGCTCCCCCAAGGATACGGGCTAAGGGTTTGAGGTTATAGCGTTCTACCGCCATTTTGCTTGCCAAAACTAAAGCTGCGGCTCCATCGGATATCTGACTGCTGTTTCCAGCCGTGAACACCCCATCTTCCCGAAAAGCCGGCTTTAGCTTGGCAAGGCTCTGCAAGGTGGTTTCGGGGCGAATTCCCTCATCTTTGTCCACGAGTTGCAAACCTTTTTTCCCCTCTATTCTTATGGGTGCAATCTCCTTGTTGAACCAGCCGTTCTCGGTTGCGATCGCTGCCCTAGCTTGTGAATATAGCGCTACTTCGTCTAAATCCTTCCGCGTCACTTGGTAAGCTGCTGCCAGCCGCTCAGCTTGCTCTCCCATCGTTTCGGTGGTCGTGGAATCGGTAAGACCGTCCTCAAGTAAAATATCACTGAGTTGCTCTGGCGCACCCAGTAGCATCTTATACCCCCATCTGGCTCGATGCGACAGGAAAAACCCTGTCTGAGACATGGATTCCATGCCGCCAGCCAGTACGATTTCCGCTTCGCCAGAACGGATAGCCGTGGCGGCGTTCATCACGCTCATCATTCCCGACGAACACACCATATCCACTGCATACCCATTCACCGTCTGGGGAATCCCGGTTTTGAAAGCTGCCTGACGGGGCAAAGACTGCCCGTGTCCCGCCCTGAGTACATTACCAAAGATATATAGGTCTAAAGCTTCCCCCGAAACTTCCGCCCGATCCAACGCTGCTTGCATGACGTGGGCACCTAATTCTACTGGGGAAAAACCCGCTAACGCACCTCCGAACCGACCGAGCGGTGTCCGTACTGCCGAGACAATATAGGCTTCTTGCATACATCCTCATTATTTTTTACAATGTCAGGTCTTGTAACTTTACTAACTTAAGGCGGGATATTTCTTGAGGCTACTTTCATTAGTTTCAGGAAGGTTTCACCATTTGCAATAAAGTCGAACTAAAGCCAGCCATTGTGATAGCTCCCCGCAAATAAATTAACCCCTGTTCTGCGACAAAGGGATTTTTCCCAAGACCGTAACGCCGAGATTCAAAAGACGCTTTTTTGTAAATTATATTTACAATTAACTTAAAAAATTTAGTTTATTTATAAATCATCCATTAGAACTAATCACCAATTATTATTTGATTAAGATAGTGGACAAATCATCGGTATTCCATAAGAAAGTAACAGGAGTAACACTAATGGATTGGGCAAATAATTTTGAGCAGTTTACCAGACAGTTAAGCGAGTTGCAGAGTGGTATTCTCAAGAGCTGGACTTCTACCATGCCGACTATGCAAGGTTTCAATACACCCAGTTACCGCGAGAATTTCGAGAAAACTTTGAAATTTCAGAAAGAAGTGCTGGCAAGTTCTCTGCAATTTCAGGCTTTGCTGGCTCGTCTGTCAATCGAAACTCAGAAGCAATTGTGGGAGGGATATTTTAATACGATCCGGAGTACACAGAGCCAAAAATCTGAGTAACTATTAGAGTTGTTTTTGAGATACGAGTGGTTTCAGTTTTTTTAGAGTTTGTTTGTAAAACAATTTACTTTGCAAACATCCTCTAAGGATCAATAAAGCTCGCCAAGGTATTTCTTGGGAGCTTTTTTACTATAAAACAGTTTTGGAAAAAAGTTTTATATTCGCTTCTTATCATCAAAGCTTTCAATCTAGTAAACAAGCCACAAACCAAAATAAACCTGCTAATTTATTTAATCCTCTACCTACAGAAAGGACATAATGTTAAGCAAGCTTGTACTTTTGAATACAAAGGCCGAAGCTGAACTTTGGAAAGATTTCCTAAAGTCCAGTTACCCGACAAGTAAACTGCGCGATCGCTCAATGTAGAATGATGCCAAGAAGGTTTTGACCGATTCCTCCTCACGCCTCTTGCCATCATGGATTTTAGCCAATTGCTTGTTGGAAAAATAGACGCGATCGCCAAAAACTGGGTTGAAGCAGTCCGCTTGGATAGGCAGATTTCCAGCACTGACGATTTACCCAGATCGGCGATCCGGAATCATATTCCTGATGTGCTAAAAGCGATGGCAACTGTACTTTCCCGCTCCCAAGAAAACGATATTCAGTCCATCGTCCAGAACAGTTTGCATCATGGTGTTCTGCGGGCTGAACAAGGTTTCGCTACCACTGAAATTGCGCGAGAGTATCGTCTACTGCGCCAGACGATCTTTTCCACTTTAGAGGCAGATTTACTAGAGGGTACGGTTCCGGAAGTGATGCGAACCTACAATGCAATTGACGCGACCATCGACGAAGCGATCGCCCAATGCTTCAAAAGTTATGTAGAGGAGCGATTGCAAGAACTACAGCAGGTGCAAAGTCAGGTAGAGTTAACCAATCAAGAACTCACTCGCTTGGTAAAAGCGAATCAGGATAATCTCTCTCAACTAGCCCACGAACTGAAAAATCCTCTGAATTCAATTATTGGCTATTCGGAGCTGATGTTACGCTCTTCACGAAAGAATGTTGAAGTTCAAGACAATTTCCCGAATCTGGAACACATTGAGCGCGTGCTACGCAATAGCAGGCACTTACTGCGCCTGATCAACGATACCCTGGAAATTTCCCGGTATTCAGCAGGGAAGATAGAACTGCACCCAGAACTAATAGATGTACGCTCTTTAATCAACAATGTAGTTGAAATGTTGGAGCCTTTGGCAGCAGCCAAAGAGCTACAAATGGTGGTTGATTGTGATTCGGCTAGTGCCGATAGTTCTGCTGCACGCGCTCCTGAAAAAGTGCTGACAGACGCCTTGCGATTGCAGCAAATTGTCACGAATCTTTTAAGCAACGCAATTCGCTACACAGAGACAGGAAGTGTCCAATTAACGTGTCAGATGTTATCTGATAACCGCTGGTCTATTGCAGTGAGCGACACTGGTATTGGCATTGCTCCTGAAGACCAGGCGCGGGTTTTTGACCCCTTCTTTCAAGCTGGAACTCGCGATCGCATGCCCGATAGCACTGGCTTAGGTTTAGCAATTGTCGCCCAACTGGTAAACCTAATGCAAGGCAAAATCGAGCTGGTATCCCAGGTTGGCCTTGGCTCCACCTTCACCGTCATCTTGCCCCTAGAAGTGAAAACCCTGGAATCAATTTCTTGAATTTTGGTTTTATCTGGTTTTTCTTTTAACTGTATAATTCTTGAAATTATTGAGCAGGATTAACGATACTTTTCAATCGCAAAGATGCTTTAATTCTTGCCATTAACTCCTCAAAATCAATCGGCTTCCGAATGAAGTCATTCGCTCCTAACTCTAATCCTTGAGGGATATTAGCACTCTCACTTGCCGTAATCATCAGAATCGGAATAAAAGGGAGTTGCGGATTTTCCCGAATCCGCCGAGTTACTTCATAACCATCCATTCCTGGCATCATGGCATCCATCAACACTAAATCCGGTGGCGATGCTTCTATCTTGGCTAACGCTGACTTACCATTTCTAGCGCTATCAATCTCATACCCTTCTTCCGCCAAAATCTCCTCTAGGAGGGATACATTATCCTCTAGATCATCTACCAATAAAATGCGTTTAGCTTGAGATTGAGACGATACCATAAAATCGACCCTCCATTTGGGGAAAGATGCTTATAAAAGCTTTTAAATTTTCCAATCTTTTAAATAATAGTTATTTGCTTACTAGCTAACCTCTTACCTAAGGGGAGTTTCACTTAAACCAACGGAAAATCGTGAGAAGAAAAAAGAATCTAAATATTAAGCCAATTTGTAATCTTGAATACAAAAAAATATGAATTGTAACATTTTATAACTACCTCCAGCGTCAGAGGTAGGCATCAAACCGATTCGTGAAAATGGTAAGCAATTTATTCGAGTATCAGCATCGGCAGCATTGGGCGCGATTGCTGCCGAATTGGATGCAGACTGCGTATTCTATTCGTCGGTTGAAAGCTTCGTGCAAGCCGATGCGACCGTCAACGCATACGTTATTGAGGATTGCGCTTCATGGAGCCACAACAACTAAGTCAGGAACTGCGGAAAGGACAAAACCCTCACATGAGCCGTCGCCGAGCGATTATCGGCTTGTCTATGCTAGGGGGTTCGATGGGACAGCTTGTTAGCCTATATCAGACCGGGATTATTAGCCACCTACCCGATCCTCCCGGACAAACGCTTTTCGATGCAGACCGCGTTGACGCATCTAACTATGCTTACAGCCGATTTAACTCACCCGATGGCCCGATAATGGTGCTTACTTACGCCATCACCGCTTGGCTGGCGGCTGCGGGTGGTCTCGATCGCGCTAGACGCAACCCGCTCTTACCCATTGCAATGGGTATCAAGATCCTGATTGACGTGGTGACTAATCTTGAGCTAGCTCGTGAAGAGTGGAGCGAGAACAAAGCCTTTTGCGAGTACTGCCAGGTGGCGACGGTTTGCTCGTTAACGTCTCTAGTGCTGGCAGCGCCTGAAGTGATTGCCGCTACTCGCGCCTTGCTGGGACAGGGCGACAAGAACACCGCAGACGACGCACAGTAAACGATACCAGGAAAGCGCGAAGCACCCTCAATTCCTTGCTTAGGGGCATGGCAGTATGCCCCTACATGAATGATCGGTAAGGGATAAATCAGTTGGTTGTTGCGATTGGTGAGCGAGAAGTGCGCGATTCTCTTTCGGAGACGCTACGCGATCGCTTAGACAATCCCGAAGATTTCGAGCGGATTCAGCAGACGGTGCAAATGTTCAAGGATGTCTTGCCGGAATTGATTGTACAGGATGCCCTATTTCATAGGGGTCTGGCAAATCTTAAACCCGTCACTAAACTTTGACCGGAATTGAGGAGATTTCATCAGATGGTGGTTGAGCGATCGCTGATTTAAGGCGTTAAATCAGCAGTGGATACGATTTGTTAAGCCTGTAATGCTTATAGAAAGAGCATTACAGGCTTAGTTTTGTCTTCTCCTCCTGAGAAGAGAATTTTGCCTAGATTGACCAACAATCAGACAGTTGCTCTTAGCGACCATTTTTCCCCTGCTAGACAAAGGCGAGTTTCGATAAGCTGGAAGAAACGAACAAGCGCAAGCAGCCTATAAGTTTTTGCTGTTAGCAGTCACAAGAGGATACCACTTACTATTTTTACCATTCATAAACGACTGGACTTGAGTGAGTAGATGCGTTCTACTCTCGCTAAAAATCATTAATTCCGCAAAGTAATCGCCTTTAGTCAAGGAAGATAAGTGATAAAGCCTGAGATCGTCGTCATTGGAGCATCGGCGGGAGGGATGGAAGCCCTGAAAAAGCTTGTTGCTCAACTCCCCTCCAATTTTCCCGGTGCTATTTTTATTGTTTGGCATATTGCCCCAGCGTATCCAAGTGTTTTGCCCCAAATTCTGGATCGGGTTTGCTCGCTGCCAGTCGCCCATGCAATTGACAAAGAGGCAATCAAACCGGGACGGGTTTATGTTGCTCCCCCCGATCACCATCTGCTTGTCGAATCGGGGTATGTCCGAGTCACGAAGGGCCCGAAAGAAAATCGCTTTCGTCCCTCGATTGACGTCTTATTCCGCTCCGCCGCCCGGAGCTATGGAAATCAAGCGATCGGGGTGGTTCTTACTGGAATGCTTGATGATGGGGCATCTGGGCTGTACGCAGTGAAGGAGCAAGGCGGGAAAGCGATTGTCCAAGACCCTTTTGATGCACTTCACGCCTCCATGCCTATCCAAGCGATGAAAGCGGTAGAGGTTGATTGGTGCGTCCCCGTCGCAGAAATGGGCGCTTTATTGATTGAGATGACAAACGAAGCCGTTGAGAAGAAAGGAGGACATCTGGTGTCTGAGCAGATGGACATTGAAGTCAAAGTAGCGCGGGAAGACAATGCTTTTGAGAGCGGCATCATGAAGCTTGGGAAGCTCTCTCCCTATACCTGTCCAGAGTGCCACGGGATGCTTCTGCAACTGAAAGAAGGCAACATTATCCGGTTCCGTTGCCATACAGGACATGCCTATTCCCTAAATTCTCTGCTTGTAGAAGTAACGGAGTCTATTGAAGCCTCACTTTGGAAAACACTTCGCGGGATCGAGGAGAGCGAAATGTTAATGAGCCACATGGCTAAACATCTGGGCGAAACGAACGATAGTGAGATGGCGGAACGCTTTTTGCAAAAATCCGAACAAGCAAATAGGCGAGCTAGCCTAGTTAGGCAGGCGGTGATGAGCCACGAAACCCTAAGTCAGGAGAAGATAATTAACCTGGATGGGTATGAGTAGCGACCAACCAAAAGCTTACAAATCGCCCAAGTTTGCCAAAAATCGACACGATTAAATCACCGCCCTATCTACAATTCACTGAGATATTGAATCAGGCAAATAACTTTTGAACCGCCATCCTTCAGGCTACCGCCCGCGATCGCAGTACTGAAAAATACGCTAGGCACCTTTTGAACTATCGAGTCTACCTCCACGGCTACTGCTCAGGCTACTGCTCTGACGTTCCCGGCTCAATCCGTGCCCCAAGCTGAAGAATCCGTCCGAGATCGTCAGCGTTTCGCCAAGTTTCAAGTATCTTGCAGTCAGCAATCCAATGAATGAACGTAGCCGTGAATGTCTGAGGCTGACCGCGACCGGGTATACCAAGGAAACTGTCTTGGACACAGGTGTTGATCGCACGCACGGCAACTTTGTCACCCTCAGCAATTACGTCTTCAATCGTCCATTTCTGCTCGATAGGCCCCATTGTCCGAAAGAGTTCGCGAACTCCGTCCGGTCCAGGGATAAGCTCTGGCGGACCACCATGCATCCTCCAAGTCGGGGCAGTCATCTCGCATATCTCCTCAATCTTGTGTTCGTTGATGAGTTCAAACCAGCGCCGAGCAATTATTTTGTTGTCCTCGATAGAAGACATCGCTGCCCCTCCTAAGAGTGAGATTAGAAATCTGAATGCCACGCACCCATGCAAACCCTAACGGCTAGCTTCCGCGATCGCTTATGAATTTTGCAACACAACCAATCAAGTAATCCTCCGTTCTGGTACAAGCATTTTACTTCAGCCACCCTAGAGAATCCGTTGCGCTCGAACTGCTTGAATGCTTCGCGATTGAAGGAGGGTTCGTCATTTCTGGTCAAACCTTTGGTGTTGTCAACTTAAACAGTCTGGGTTGAGATTAGTAGATTCATGCTTGCAGCCGAGCGATCGCACTATGAATACTGGTGATTTCTTGGGCAATTCGATCCAGTTCTGTGGAAATGGGAGTGCGTTCTCGAATGGCTTGCAGTGTCGGTGTTGCTGTGGCAGTGCGACGATAAACACGATCGAGGTAGTCAGGCTGATGGATGACACCGCTTGCCCAAATAGATTGACAAAGCCTGCAATAAACATCACCAGAAACATCGTTAGAGCCGATAGCCAAAGGGTGCCATCATCTAGATTGGCAAGGAACAGCATCGCTGTAATGCTGATCGCTGCCGCAATCTTAGCTGTTGCCTGCTGGCGATACGCTCCCTCGACGTTCATCAGCCCCACCAACCAGGCTCCCATGATTGCGATCGCGCTAGCAGCCGGATGACCCATCAGCACTCCAACCCCAATTGGAACCAAAACCAATACAAGGGTCTGCAAACTGGCAGCAATATCGGGCTTACCCGGTTTGAGTTGAAACTGTGGCAACAGCCAGTTCAGCGATCGTTGAGATTTAGAAGACATTTGCTCACCCCACTAGCTGCTCAAGGGTGTCAATGCAGAAATTTGCTGTTTGTGACAGGCAACGCTAATGCCTTGCCAATCATCCTGAGTATCAAGATATTCAGTGAGGCTGCGCCCAATAATCCCTGTTCCACCGAATACTGCCAGCTTCTGCATCGCTTCTACTGCTTGTTTTTGCGATTGTTACCATAAACAGTATTAGATGAAGTTCATTGTGCCTCTATCCTTGTGTAGAAGTGAGAGGATTTTCCATTTGTATTGGAACTGTGATAGGGCTATGATCGCAGACTAGCTCTTTGCGATGTAGTTGCAGACTGTTCTAGAATAAAAATGTTCATTTGTCTGCCAATGATTATACAAGAACACAGTAATTACCAAAGATATCAGAATTAGGATAGACCTTCATAGGTTGCATTGTGTGCCGAAGATATATGCCAAAAATATAAAAGAGTCGTCAGAGTGCCCATAACTCTATGTCAATTGAAATAGTTCAAATTACCTCAGCTCAATTAGATCAGATACTTCTAGCTGAAGAAAGTCATTTTCTCGACCTAAAGTCAATAGATGTACAGCCAGGAAAATTATGTAAATCTATTTCTGGATTTGCCAATGCTGATGGTGGAGACCTATACATCGGAATTGATGAGAATACTGTAGGAGACAAAAAAATAAGATCTTGGCGAGGTTTTGCTGATCAGGAATCCGCAAATGGGCATTTACAAGTTTTTGAACAGCTTTTTCCTCTTGGTGACGGTTATTCATATACGTTTCTCAGTTCCGAAGGCTTTCCTGGTCGGGTTCTGCAAGTAACCATTCTTAAATCACGAGGAGTAGTGGAGGCTTCCGACAGTATTCCATATTTAAGACGTGGGGCACAAACTCTGCCTATCAAAACTGAAAAAGCTCTAGAAAGATTAAGACTTGACAAAGGTATCGAGTCATTTGAGAGAAGAACTATTGAAGTAGAGCCTGAGGTAGTTACAACCTCAGAGGTAATGACCCAATTTATTAATGCTGTCGTTCCAACTACCGAGGCTGAATTGTGGCTAAAAAAGCAACAACTAATTCAAAAGAATAAGCCAACAGTTGCAGGTATTTTATTATTTTCTGATGAACCTCAAGCCATTTTTCCAAAGCATTGTGGCGTTAAAATTTATCGATATAAAACAAAAGATATAGAAGGAACAAGAGAAACTCTTGCTTTTGATCCAATAACTATTGAAGGTTGTCTATATGAGCAAATCCGGCAAGCAGTAGCTAAAACAATACAATTCGTTGAAGAAATTCCGAAAGTAGGAGAGAAAGGATTAGAATCAATCAGTTATCCAGAAGAGGCAATTCATGAAATTGTGACAAATGCCTTGCTACATAGAGATTACAGTATCGCCTCTGATACCCATATCCGTATATTCGACAATAGAATCGAAATTGAAAATCCAGGAAAATTGCCTGGTCACATTACAGTAAAAAATATTCTCAAAGAACAGTACGCACGGAACGGAGCTATTGTTCGTATTATCAACAAATTTCCCAATCCACCTAATAAAGATGTTGGAGAAGGGTTGAATACTGCTTTCCAGGCAATGGCTAGGTTGAGACTGCAACCCCCTGAGATATATCCGACCGAAACCTCTGTAGCTGTACACATTAAACATGAGCCTCTAGCTTCAATAGAAGCAACAATAATGTTGTATCTAGATAAACATCAAGAGATTACTAACAAAATTGCTCGAAAAGAGACTGGAGTTCGTTCAGAAGGAACTATTAAGCAGGCATTTTATAGATTAAAAGAGCGGGGAATTATTGAGGCTGTTCCTGGAAGAGCAAAAAGTAACGCAGCGTGGCGTAAAGTTGGAATTAGCAACAAAATTTTAGAAGATAATATTTCAATATATGAAATGTATCCAGAGTATGAGCAATTAGTTATGAACTACCTGGCAAATCATGAAGAAATAACTAATCGCATTGCTAGAGAAGTAACTGGAATCGAATCAGGTGCAGTAATAAAAAACATTTTTTATAGACTGCGTAATAAAGGGCTTATAGAAATCGTGCCAGGTAAACCTCGTACTAGTGCCACATGGCGCAAAGTTTGAAACAAGGATATATAGTGATACTTTCTAGAGTGGTTGTCACTCACTGATAATCTGCGGTTTGCCCCCATAAGTAACCTAGCATCAACAAACCGTAACAGCACATTGGTATCTACCAGGTAGATCACAACTAGGGATGCTCCTCGTAGATTCCAGCACGACTGATAGCATAGTCGGATAGTACTGGTATGCTTAACCCGATAGAAATCTCGAATTCGTCAGCCACCTGATTATGCGATCGCCTCGAACTCATGATCTTCTTGGGAAGTAACATCACTTTCTACCTGTTGTGAAATCAAACGTTCTTTATTCCAAGTAAAAAATTCGACAAAATCCAGTAACTCTAAGATTTTAACTTCAGGTAGATGATGAAGCTTGCGTACAATTTCTTCAATCAATGCTTCCATAGTTCGTCCTAACTGTCCTCAACTTCTCGTAAATATTGATGGTCTAGCAAATCACGTTGGCAACTCTCTCCAATTATGTCTGATGAAAGATGTTGAGCTAGCGATCAATCAACTGCAATCGTTAGTAAACTTGTTGGGATGATTGTCCAGTCTAGTACAGCACTAATCAATGCTCAACGCATTGGAAAAAAATAGGAATCATCAATGCCTAATTCAATTAACCAACAAATCTTACTCAAAAGCCGTCCAGTTGGGGAACCAAAAGAGAGTGATTTTGCCCTAGTCGAAACCCCAATCCCAGAACCAGGGGAAGGCGAAGTTCTCAACCGCACAATCTACCTGTCCCTCGACCCCTATATGCGTGGTCGGATGAGCGATCGCGAATCGTATGCTTCTCCAGCAGAATTGAGTTCCGTGATGGTCGGTGGCACAGTTAGCCAAGTGGTGAAATCGAACCATCCCCAATTCTCAGCCGGAGATTTTGTGCTGGGTTATGACGGCTGGCAAGCCTATGGCGTATCGAAAGGCGAAACGTTGCGTAAGCTTGACCCCCATCAAGCCCCCATCTCCTATGCGTTGGGCATAACGGGGATGCCCGGAATGACGGCATATTTCGCGCTGCTGGATATCGGGCAACCCCAAGCGGGCGAAACGGTTGTCGTTTCTGCTGCCTCTGGCGCAGTCGGTTCTGTAGTCGGTCAAATTGCTAAACTCAAAGGCTGTCGGGTAGTCGGGGTGGCTGGGAGTGAGGCAAAATGCGATTACGTCGTGAAAGAATTAGGGTTTGATGCCTGCATCAACCGCAAAACTCAAGACCTAAGTTCAGCATTAAAAGATACTTGTCCTAATGGAATTGATGTTTACTTTGACAATACGGCGGGGCCAATTTTAGAAGCCGTGTTCCAGCAGATTAATCTTGGGGCAAGAATCCCACTGGTTGGTTTAATCTCGCAGTACAACGCAGAAAATCCTCCGCCTGGTCCTAATTTGATGCCACTGTTGGTTAAACGCGCTTTAATTAAAGGTTTTCTGGTCGGTGATTACCAACAGCGTCAGGCAGAGTTCGTAAATGATGTTTCTCAGTGGTTGCAAGAAGGCAAGCTCAAGTATAAAGAAGACCTTGTAGAGGGACTGGAAAACTCGCCCCACGCCTTCATCGGTTTACTGCAAGGGAAAAACTTTGGCAAGCTGATTGTTAAGGTCAGTGACGATCCGACAGGATGAGCGTGGATTACGAATGAGTGACAAGCAATCCCCAGCAGTTTAGATCCCCGGCTTTTCTAAAAAGTCGGGGATTTCGCCTTGACTGGACTAGCTTTTGACAACTACATTGCCAAGAGCTATGAATCTCACGATTGGGGTGACTAGACCCAAGCTAGCAATCTCTGGCGAATCTTCTTTGAAAATGAAAAGAAACGTCCCGCAAAAGCGATCGCAGGAGCGCTGAGTGGAGCAAGGCAAGATATCCAAACCAGAAAGAGGCAGTAATGAATCTAACAATCCGAAAAGAAGTTACTTCTGATGGGGCGGACATCAAAGCATTGACAACTGCCGCATTTCTCAATGCCCCCCATACTAGCCACACTGAGCAGTTGATTGTTGATGCCTTGCGTAACTCAGGGAACTTGACAGTTTCTCTCGTTGCCGAGGTGAATGGACAAATCGTTGGTCATGTTGCTGTGTCCCCGGTTTCCATTTCCGATGGGAGTCAGGATTGGTATGGACTCGGTCCGATCTCTGTCGCTCCGGAACATCAAGGCATTGGAATCGGGTCACAGCTTATGAAGCAGGCGTTGGCTACTCTACGCGAGCTTGGTGCAGGTGGATGTGTATTGCTTGGCGAACCAAAATACTACAACCGTTTTGGTTTCAAGAGCCAGCCAAATCTTGTTCTACCCGATGTCCCACCCGAATACTTCCAAGCGATTTCGTTCGGCGCACGGATACCCAGTGGAGTTGTCTCATTCCATGAGTCATTTAGCGTACAGAGCTAACAGTGCTATTACAAGATCCAGCTCTCGTGTGCCTCTAGCAAGATGTTGTGAACTTTTCCTTGCGTTTGAATTTGCTCATAGCTATATGCACTTAAGCAATAGCTGGCAGATAAGGAGAACACATGTCAGAAAGTACGCCAAACTCAGAAATGCTATACCGAACTCTCGGCAGTACAGGAGAGAGCGTTTCTGCGATCGGACTCGGTGGCTGGCACATCGGATTGAAGAACGTTGATGAGCAACTGGGTATCCGGATTGTTCGCGCTGCGATCGATCGTGGCATCACTTTTATGGATAACAGTTGGGATTACAACGGTGGAGTCAGCGAGATTCGCATGGGGAAAGCGTTGCGCGATGGCTACCGAGACAAAGTATTCCTGATGACGAAAATTGACGGTCGCTCCAAGAAAGAAGCTGCAAGACAGCTAGACGAATCACTGGAACGCCTGCAAGTTGATTGCATCGATCTCGTCCAGCACCACGAAATCCTCCGGTTCGAGGACCCGCATCGAGTTTTCGACCCAGAAGGGGCAAATGCGGCTTTGATTGAGGCGAGGGAAGCTGGCAAAGTCCGATACATTGGCTTCACCGGGCACAAAGACCCCCAGATTCATCTGCATATGCTGGAAGTTGCAGCCAGCTATGGGTTTAAGTTTGATGCGGCTCAGTTGCCGCTGAATGTGATGGATGCCCACTACCGAAGCTTTGCGAAGTTGGTTGTGCCAGAACTGGTTAAACAGGACATCGGCATTCTGGGGATGAAAAGCATGGCAAACGGGATTCTGTTACGGTCAAATACGGTAACGCCAATTGAGTGTCTGCACTATGCATTGAATCTGCCGACATCGGTTGTGATTACGGGAATTGACAGCATGGAGATTCTGGATCAGGCGTTTGAGGCGGTGCGGACATTTCAGCCAATGAATGACGAGCAGGTGCGATCGCTGTTAGCAAAAACGGCAGAAGCCGCATCGCGCGGCGAGTTTGAGCCATTCAAAACTTCATCAATTTTCGACAGCACCGCCCAGAATCTAGATTGGCTGGGAGAGGAGCCACAGCGCATTCAGCAACTGATGCCAACGTGATCGAAGACGCGATCGCAAGTTTATTGCTATTTCTCAAGATCGCAACCCTACATCTTTTTCAGTAATGCAGACAATTTTGTGCCTAGCCACTCCTGTTCAACGAGCCGTAATCTGGAGCCAATCATATAGTCTTGATAACGGGTACGGATGATACACAACCGCTCGTGTTGATAGCGCAATAGCACCACATACCTCTCATCGAACAGTTCGATACGAAGAACATCGGACAGGGGTAGGTGTACCCAACGTCGGCGAAATGGGGTAAACAGTTGTAATCGCAACGCTTGAGGATCGATGACAATCTCTACAACCGTCCATTGCAAATGATAGCTTTTAGATCGACAGCTTTCATCAAAGCGGCTATTTTAAACACCTTCCTATAAGAATCACAATTTGCTTGATGGCAAGTCTTGCTTCTCGCTCAAATCAATAGCAAATGTTAACTCTAATTGTGCTTTATCATACTTTTTGGCTAATTACCCGGTAATATCTCCTATTAAATTAGTCATAGAGCCAGTCCTAACCGGAGATAGAAAACCCTTAATAAACTAAAGAATATCCTAGTAGAATAGCCTGATTTATAAGGTGCAGTTTATGACAATAGAAAATCCTCAAGACAATCGGCAAGATGAGGTTAAATATGACCCTCAAGATAATCCTGGAAGCGAAACAACTGTACCAACCACAGAAGAGGGGGACACTCCGCTTGATGAGAGATATCGTATGACGAGTCAACAAGCCGATTCTGAAACCAGTCCCGGTGCGGAACCTGAAGCTCCAGGAGCTTCTCCTAAGGTGGTAGGCGCTCCGAATCAAGGAACTGATTCTCGTTAAAAAGATTAAAGATTGCTGAAAATTAGGCAAGTCTTTGATGAAAATGAACTGCTCGGCTCGGTTCTATCCCGCTGCTCCAAGGATTCTGGGTTGAGAGCTAGATTTAGCGATCGCAAAACCAAACACGTATGCGATCTCAGCTAACTTTGTAGGTTGGGTTGAGGGAAGAAACCCAACTCAAGGTTTGTCTGTTGAGTTTCGCCGCTCTATACAACGAACTGAAGTGCTAGTTGCTCTCTCTGAAATGCTGCTTCTGGCTTGTGTATTTCGCCCTAGTTGTGGCTGATGGCGATCGCGAGTGAAGCTAGTGGAAGGGGAGAGGTTGATAACCACAGTAATTGTTCTAAGAGATTCACCGAGAAATTAGAAAAGAGTAATGCATCCATGCCGAATCAAGCAAGTGAGCCAAATCAAGAAGTTGGCGCATCTCAACAGGCTCAAGTTTTTGCATTCTCCGATGCAGGTGGAAGTGCTGTTTTAGATGCAAACATTGCAGCAGGAGTCAGCACAAACCCAGAGGGAGAAGCGATCGCTCATCCCATTGCTTCTAATTTCTCATCCACAACCAGGACCACAGGCGATGCCAAAACTGCTGGAGCTTCAACGATTGCAGGCTCTTATGCGGCAGATGGCGAGCAGTCGGAAAAAGGTCGGGTTAATCTTCACAACAATCCCGACGTACCCAGTAGCGATGCTCAAGGAACGCTACCCGATACTGACCCAATTCAACTTCCGATCGATCCTGAAGTCAACCATCCGGAATAAAAGTTCGGGCTTTTCTTCCAAATTTTATCAGTAAATAAGGATGCTTTTTCTTGTGCCGATATTAACAGTTGAACGTTACAAATCGAATCTTTAGATATAGGTAGAATGCAATCCTAACGGTAGACAATACCAGCAAATCTACTCGATAGCATGAAATCAAAACAACGTCATTGAGAACGATTCACTATGAAAAACTCAACCATCAATACTGCTAAAACCCCTACGGTCGCTCCAGCATATAACGGTTCCGATCGCAATGCCTGGATTTTTGGCTGGAACCCACAGCAAGAGCTATGGAACGGTCGCCTAGCAATGCTGGGTTTTGTTGCCTATCTTCTTTGGGATATGGCTGGTTATAGCGTTCTTCGGGATGTACTCCACCTGGTTCGCTAGAAGTTGAATGGTCAGTTAGAAGCTGTCTGTATTTCTCCAACAGCAGCAAAACACTTGTTTAGCCCACACCCAAAATTTTAAAAAACCAAAATACTGCCATGCAAACATCAACATCGCAAACATCAACATCTTCAGTTTCTTCAATTCGTTACGCTGCTCTAATCCTAGGTCTCCTTTTCTTGTCACTTGGCTTAGCTGGATTTATGCCTGGTTTTGTCACTCCTTCTGAGAACTTTACCTCCGAACCAGGTTTCGGCTATATATTCGGAGTATTCCCCACCAACTATTTTCATAATGCAATTGGCGTTTTAGTGGGTGTTTGGGGAATTGCGGCATTTACTAGCTTAAGCGGAGCAATTGTGTTCAATCGCATCTTCGCTATCCTTTATGCAGCAGGTGCTATTTTAGGATTGCTGCCCTTTGCAAATACGCTGTTTGGGCTTACACCACTTTTTGGAAATAATATCTGGCTCAATGCTCTAACTGCTGCGATCGCTTTCTACTTCGGATTTGTGAAGTCAGCAGAAATCGCTATGCCAAGTTCATCGAATGCTCAACCTAGCGCGTAACCAGAATACCTTCTCGAAGTAGAGACAGTGTTCTAATGCTTACGGCTGGAAATTATTTCATCTGCCCTCCTTGGCTCTGATTCTGTAATGCAAAAGTAGTCCTTGTGGGACTACTTTTTTTGCGCTCGTTTCAGTATCAATGCAAGAGATAGCTTTACGTCCTTGAATCACTCAACTGATGATCGCGCAACGTGTAACTTTAAGAAAGCCCCCGATAACAACGAGGGTTCTGAGTATAAAGTTGCACAGGACGTTTATTAATCTCTGCGTGAGGAGAAAAAGCTATCATGAGTCGTTCCCCACTCTTCGACAACTTAGCACGTGCTATCCGCATTGCTCGCTATTGCCAAGAGCAAAATATCTCCACCAACGAGGGAATTGAGCGAATTGCATCTCTAGAGGCATTGATGGCGGTACGGCGCACGAATCGGCGCGAATTTCTTACTGATATGGGCAAGCTGAGTGCGATCGGCGCGACAATAGGAGTAGGCTCAGGATTGCTTCACCGTACCCTCGCAGCTCCTGTACCAGCAGATGTAAAAGTTGGAATTGTGGGGGCTGGTTTAGCCGGACTTGCTTGCGGGTACGAACTGAAGAAAAACGGGATTAACGCTACCGTATTTGAAGCAAGCAATAGAAGTGGCGGTCGCTGTTATTCTCTGGGAGGTGATTTTGCTGGGAATGTTAATTTTCCCGGTCAGGTTGTGGAAAGAGGCGGCGAGTTTATTGACAACTTGCACAAGACAATGCTGGGATACGTGCGGGAGTTTAACCTCAAGACAGAAGATTTATCAAAACAACCAGGAGAAGTTTTTTACTATTTCAACGGTCAGCGCTATTCAGAGTCAGTGGTTGTAGATGAATTCCGCGATTTTGTTGCCGCTATGCGTACCGACTTGCGATCGCTTTCTGCACAGCCAACCGCCGACAATTATACTGATGCTGACAAAAAGCTCGACTTGCTCAGTCTGCGAGACTATCTAGATAGCCGTAATGCCGGAAACCTAATCAAAGGTGTTATCAAAGCTGCTTATATTGCCGAGTACGGTTTAGAGATTGACCAGCAAAGCAGCCTCAGTTTTCTCTTTTTCATTCACGCCGACAAGCGATCGAAGTTTACACCCTTTGGTGTCTTCAGCGACGAGCGCTATCACGTTATTGGCGGCAACCAGCAAATTGTTGAAGGTCTGCGTAACCGACTGCAAGGACAAATTAACTATAACAAGCAGTTAGTAGGAGTTCGTTTTGATAGTGCAGGCAAAGTAGAATTAACATTTAATGATGCCTCATCTGCCAAATATGATGCAGTTGTCTTTGCGATTCCCTTCTCAACTTTGCGCCAAGTTGATTTAAAAGGCCTTCAACTGCCTGCCGAGAAACTATTTGCGATTAATAATTTGCGCTATGGAACCAACGCTAAGATGATGGTTGGCTTTAATAGTCGCCCTTGGGTTGCTCTTGGCAGTGACGGCTCATCCTATTCAGATTTATCAAATCATCAAAACACTTGGGAAACAAACCCACAAAATGCAACTAATAATAGAGCAGTGCTGACCGACTACTCTGGTGGAAATCGAGGCAAAAACATTAATCCTAATCAAGTTCAGCAGGAAGCAGGGGCTTTTCTCAACGACCTTAACCGCGTTTTTCCTGGCACTTTAAAGGCAGCCACACGCAACGGCAATAATTTTTTAGTGCATCTAGAACACTGGCCTTCTAACCCCCTATTCCAGGGCAGTTACACCTGCAATCACCCAGGTTATTTCACAACAATTGCAGGTAATGAAGGTAAACCGTTTAAAAATATTTACTTTGCTGGCGAACACGCTAATTCTTTTTACGAGTGGCAAGGTTTTATGGAAGGTGCTGCTTTATCAGGTATCGATGCTGCCAAGAGAATACTTAAGACTAGAGTTTGATGTTGCACAGGTCCAGTCCCATGCCCATTGAAAGGGTACACCTACTCGTTGGGCAGCTTGTTCATCTTTCGGGCGATCGCTTACATACAGCGAATTTTGCTGCGATCATACCTCCTGCTGTGCTTGAATTTCATCGAGCAACATCTCGTCAGAGTAGGATTTTTCCCATTCACCCTGAAGTTTGAGCCGCACCGACTTCGCGCCACCACTGGGCGTACAAACGACCCAGTAGGTATCCTCCTGCCCTTTAACCTGCGCCGCATCCCGGTTTTCTGCGTTGTTGTCAAGCCCAGAATAGGCTTGAATGCACGTCCAGGTAATGCCGTCGCTATCTGTAATCTCTCGTTCCATGAGTATCCTCTCTTGTTACTGTGCTTCTGTCAGGTTGGGAGCGATCGCTTGTTGATGTTGCTCGATCCAATCCCATACCCATTGAAAGGGTACACCTAATCGTTGGGCAGCTTGTTCGTCTTCGGGGCGATCGCCTACATACAGCGAATTTTGTGGGGTATGTTTGTGTCTCACCATTGCTAGCTGCAACATACCCGATTGCGGTTTCCGGTACTGTCCAGACCACTTGGTTTGGCTGTGGTTATGAACATTGTGATGAGTGACGCGGAAACATCTTTTACCCTCAAAGTCGGGGCAAAAGTAAATTTCTCTCAACTCAGGGAATAACTCAAGCGTGTATTGCTGTTCCTGGATGCACCGTTGCATAGACTTATGACCTGCGGCAACTCCACCTTGGTTGGTGATACCAACAATAATCCAATCATCTTTGTAGGCGCGAATGGCAATATCAGCACCTTCAATAATGCGTTGATCTTTGGGATGTTGGAAGTATTGGTGTCCGCTGAGTGGTTCGCGGAGCGTGCCATCCATGTCTATTAGTAATAAGCCCATCGTTCCTTGATGAAATTCCCTGTGTTATCAGACATCTTAAGCTGCGATTCATTTTTTATCCTCTAGCTAATGGTATGCACTGAGTAAGAGCGATCGCCATATCAACCTATCTTCCAAATAAGTGAAATATTAAATTAATGTGTTATTCAAAATACAAAGGCGAGGGAAACTATTTTTTATAAAATGTGATAATTCTCACGTTTGGTTCTCTATAACTTATCTATAAATCATTGGATAAATCATCCTAAAGATAAAGTTAGAAATCAATAATTTGCTATAGCGTTAACTTGAGTTAACGGAAGATGTGCGGCGCGAACTGCAATTCGTACTGGTTGATTCCGCTGAGGATGTATTGACAGCAACCCGATCGCCCGTAAAGCGAACAGAACTGATGTTGATTAGCTAAATCTTTTGAGCAAGGGAACGATTTAGTGAAAGCAATAGCCGGATTGGTTGCGAAGCCTACACCATACCTGTACTCAGGTTGGTGCAGGAGATGTCGCCAAGAACTCACGGACGAACAGTTACTCCACTAGGCTGGAAACTCATCCAACCGCAAAGTGGGGTGCGATCGCTGTACTGGGAGCTGTAGGGTTAGCGGTACTGGCGGTGTCAGTGTCTAACACCAGTAAGCTCATCTAGCCTAGACAGGTTGCCAGACAACGGCTTTCATCAACTTTCATCAATATTGAGCTGCGAGAGCAGCTAGAGAGAAGCGATCGCTTCTTCCTCTAACAACAACTCTCAACCGTTCTTAGTGCCTAGCAACCTAGCGTACTCGCCCTGGATGATTTGATAACACTCACACGAAACCGCTTCCAATTCTTCCCGATTCAGGATGGTAACTTTGCCACGAGTGTAGCGAATCAGTTCTGCCTGTTGAAGAGCGTTAGCCACCTCCGTGACACCCGCACGTCGTACACCCAGCATCTGGCTCATAAATTCATGAGTCATGGGCAACTCCTTTGACTCTACACGGTCACAGACGAGCAGCAGCCAACGAGCCAGTCTCCCCTCCAGATAATGGAGGCGATTGCAGGCAGCATTTTGGGAAACGAAGGCGTGCAGCGCCTGCATGTAGCGCAGTAACAGACTTTGCAGTGAACCACCCCGCTGAAACTCGGTTTTCAGCACGCTTGCCTTCATCCTCATGGCAGAGTCTGGTACCTGCACCATTGCGATTGTAGTGGCGATGTTATCTCCCAAAGCGGCGGGGAGACCGACCACTCCGTCATTTCCCACTAAGGCAACTTCGACCATCGAGCCATCTGCCATCGTGGTGAGGGAAGAAACGATTGCCCGATCGGGGAAATAGACGTATTTAATTGGTTCACCAACCTCGTAAAGGACTTGTTTAAAAGAGAGCGGGACGTGCTCTAGATTGGGAACAAGGCCTTGGTACTCAGCATCTGGCAGAGCAGCTAGCAGTTGATTGACTGGCTTGGGTGAGGCTTCGGACATCGGGTATTAGGAATGTTCTAGGGTTAAGTCGTTACAAAAAACAACTAACGGCATTAGGAGAAGAACTTAAACCTTAGTCCGAATGTCACAAGGTGTTTGATGGCTAGCAATGAAAACTCGGCTTCTGATATGCTAGCGAATTAAAATTTTGTGCCGCCTCTCCCGCTTGCGGGAGAGGCGGCACAAACCTAATAGTAATACAGGGGGGATATGGAGGGTTGCGATCGCATGCAATGTTCAGACTCGCGCCTTCAGCCAATCAACAATCGTGGGAGGAAGGTCTCGCTGCACCTTACTGCTCACATACATCCCGATGTGCCCGACTGGGAAGGAGCGCACGGTATAGTCTTCGCTCCCGATATACTTCTCAAGAGCCAAGGAAGAAGCCGAGGGAACTAGATGATCTTGCTCGGCATAAATGTTCAAAACTGGGATGCAAATCTTCTCCAGATTTACTCGCTTCTTGCCAATCTCGATCTCGCCTTTGATGAGTTTGTTTCCCTGGTAGAAATCCTTCATAAACTGTCGATAAGCTTCCCCAGCTTGGTCAGGACTATCAAAAATCCACTTTTCCATGCGGAGAAAGTTGAGCAACTTGTCCTCATCGATAGTATCCAGAAAGTCAATATACTTCTGAACTCCTAACTGAAATGGCTTTAGCATCAAGAACTCTAAATTCATGAAGTCGCCAGGGATATTACCCAGAGTATCTACCATTAAATCCACATCCAGAGCTTGTGACCCCAGAGTGCTTCCACCCCAAACATTGAGCAGTCCCTCATTGGTGTGAAAATCCACTGGAGTGACCATAGTAATTAGGTTTTTTACCTTCTCTGGGTAAATGGAACTGTAGCAGAGACTGAAAGCGCCTCCCTGACAAATTCCTAACAGGTTGATTTGCTCTAGATTGTAGCGATCGCGTACTACGTCCACACAGTTATTGATATAACCATTGATGTAGTCGTCAAGGGTCAAAAAGCGATCGCCTCGACTCGGATATCCCCAGTCAATCAGATAAACATCCAAACCAAGGTTGAGCAAGTTAGCAACAAGCGATCGCCCTTCCTGTAAATCGACGATGTAGGGACGGTTAACGAGAGCGTAAACAATCAGGATGGGGATGTTCAGTGAAGGCTCCACCTTGGGAGTGAAGCGGTACAGCACCACCTTATCTTCGCGGTAAACCTCTTCCTTGGGTGTCACCCCAATCTGAATGTCCTCCTCGCGCAGGTGACTTAAGTTATGGGCACCCTTAAACAGTTTTTCGGTTAGCTCGGTAAACTCGTGCATTGCATCCTCAAGACACTTCGCGGCGTTGGGATTCTGCTAAAGCTTTTTTCAGGCTTTTAATTTCCTTCCGCAGTTCGTAGATGCTGTGGTGCATCTCATCGACTTCGCTGCGAGTTGGCAAGTCATTCATCTTCAGAAACACTTCCATCAGCTGTTGCTGGTGGAGCCTGTAGGTCATGGCTGCATTCAAGAACTTACCCTGGATCTGAAGGGCATTTTCTGAACGGAACGTCTGTGCGAATGCTTGGTCAAATACCTTAGTCCAAACTTGCTGAAACTGCCGCCAGTTCTGAAGCGTTTCGCCTTTTTCCTGGGAAGATGCCAATCGCACCAGATGCTCAAAGGCTCTCATCCAAACATCGATCAGCACTAACTGATAGTCAAAGCTTGCTTTATAGAAATTTGTCCAGGCATCAAAGCTTTTCAGCAGTTTGTTGTTGAACTCACGGGTATATCCCAGGCTTGGGCTTAAAAGAAAGTTGCCAAAGGTCTGTTGATAGTCCCAGTAGAGGTTGGTGGACGGCGACGTTGCATTGTCGCCGCTCATCGCCTGAGTCGCCATCTCTAGTGGTTGCCGCAGTGGTTCTGCCCAAAACTGACCTAAGTTTTGCAGATTCTTTTCGTAGATTTGCCACAAATCGGCGTAATTGTTGAAGACGGATTGCCAAGGATTGGCAAATTCAACCAAAAAATTTGTGTCCTTACTGGAGTTGGTCAATATCTCCAGGAAACGCATAAAGACCGCCTGAGTCAGCAGCGGCTGGGTATCCGTGACCTCTGCGCGAACATTAGCGAGTGTTTCCGGAGTTGCCACAGACCTCATGAGATCGAACCAGCTTTTCCACATTTTCTCCGTCTCAACCCATATATTCACCAGCTTCTCGGATTGCTCTAGCCAGGGAGTATCGTTTCTTTCCATTGCCTTTACTCAACGATTGGTGACATTAATGGGCAATCATCTGAATTCCTTGTACTTTTAGCTCAAGATGGATTCCCCAGATGTATACCAAAAGAGGTTGAAGTAAAACTGCTAGTAAGGCTTTGCCTGGTTTTCTGGCATGATGAACCAACTCAAAAAAGCCCAGAAACCAAGGCGGTATCTCTTGGAAGCTTGGATGCGATCGCATCCAAGAGCGCAGCAAGCACCCCAGCGATTGTCCAGAACCATTCCATTCGATGCTCCTCAAAAACTCAAAGCTCGATCGACGACATAATTTAAGTAGAAACACCATTGACAAATTAACAGTATTTTCAAATCTTATGATTTTACTGAAATTTTGGATTTCACTACTCGTAGAATTACGGAGGCGTTCAGCGGTTTTGTTGAAATAAATCCAATTAATCTTGGAGATCGTATTAAAGAAAAAGGGAATTTATCTCCTGTGAGAGATGCAGAGCAATCAAGTCCTGCAATTGACTCTGAAGAGTGATTGGCTTAGACCTACTCTCCAGAACGCATGCATCCTGACTCTCTCGATGGCAAATCAACAAATACAACGCCCCGGATGGATACAGAGCTATTTCAAGCACTTAAAGCTGGTCAATCCTCTGCTCTGGGCACTCTCTACGACCGCTATGGCGCTCTTGTCTATGGGTTAGCATTAAAAATTTTGCAAAATCCCCAAGAAGCAGAAGACCTCACTCAAGAGATTTTTCTGCATCTGTGGCGTACTGATACTTACGATCCCGCTCGTGGTTCTCTTAGCAGCTTTCTAACCGTTATGACGCGATCGCGTGCGATTGACAAACTTCGCTCTCGTGGCACCACCCACAAATTTCTAGAGCGTTGGCGTCAAACAATGACGACTGAAATCAGCTCTGCAAGTCCTTTTGAGCAAGCTTCGTTAGGAGAGCGATCGCAGCAAGTTCGGGACGCCTTGGCGCAACTTTCAGAAAATCAGCGTCAAATCTTAGAAATGTCCTATTACCAGGGTCTCAGTCAATCGGAAATTGCGGCTCAACTAAATATCCCCTTAGGGACGGTCAAAACTCGCGCTCGTCAGGGACTACTGAAATTGAGGCAAACGTTACAAGATTTTCTAAAATAGTTGCACCATGACCGAACCTTTAAATCCCGAAAACTTAGAAGAATTAATGGCAGGTTATGTCCTCGGCGATCTTAGCGCTGAAGAAGCGGAAGAATTTAGGCAAATTCTCGAAAAAAATCCGCAACTGGCTGAAGAAGTGAGTCGTTTGCAGACATCGCTTGAACTCTTGCCCTACGCCCTTCCTGAAGTCACACCTCCCCCACATCTGCGTTCGACGATTCTGGAAGCTGCCAATCCGACAGTTAACCCCGAACCCGCTCCAAAACAGGTTTCTTTTCCTTGGAGCAAACTTTTTGCTAGTTTGGTAGCACTATTAGCCCTAGCTTTGGCGTTTGACAATTATCGTCTGCGCCAAAATCTAAAGATAGTGCAATCTCGGCTGCGGCAAGAACTTCAAACGGTGCAGGCTCAGAAAGATGCCCTTGAGGTGCTACAACAGCGGAATACCCGCTTATATACGCTCACAGGTACAGAAAAAGCAAATACAGCGTCTGGAAGTATTCTCGTTAATCTGGACGAACAAAAAGCGGTAATCGCCTTTCAAAATCTTCCGGCTGTCCCATCTGGTCAAATTTATCGACTTTGGGCAATTGTTGACGAGAAAAAGATACCTTGTGCAAATTTTGGGGCAAGTCAGGGGGGAACTGTTTTAGAGCAAATTTCCATTCCCGTCGGTGCTTGTGGTGCTACAACCTCAACCTTAGCTGTTACCTTAGAACCCTCTAGCCTACCTCCGCAGCCAGTCGGTCCCGCAGTCATGGTTGAAAGTAGCTTGTAGCAGAGGGGAAGCAACGAGCGCTGGAATATTGGGAGGTATTTTAAAAGTGTTGAGCTTAAAAGTGTTGAGCTTAAAAGTGTTGAGCTTAAAAGTGTTGAGCTTAAAAGTGTTGAGAAAATATTTTTAACCTTTTAACTGCTTTAAAAACCTATGGGGAATACCTTTGAGAAGGGTTTTCAGGTAAAGAAAACATACTTGAGATGCTCGCACTCACTGCTTTGTTTTGACGCCCATCAGTACAGTTGCCAACCAGCTTGAAAGTATCGAACCAAGCCAGAAAAAAGCTAGGGAAATTCCGGCAAACTGAACGCCAATTTCTCCCAGAGGCGGCTCGGCTAATGATAGACCGATAGCTGCCAGCCATGCGATCGCTAAAACGATCGTGTAGGTTGCCATGAACTTTCTGGGCCATCCTGCCGGACAATTTAACATCGCCGTTATCGGTAGCAACAAAAGTCCTAGTGAGAGGGCGACGATGAGGATGTTGGTGTTTTTAGTCACCAACCACAGACCAATTGCCATTAAGATGCTTAGAAATACTGCCCCGACTAAATTTGAGTTTTTAACCTCTTGTTCGGAAAGGGTTAATCGCCCGAAGCGGTCAAACCGGAGTAATAAGGTGAATAAGGGGTCAGCAATCCAGGTAAGCAGGACAAACAGACAGTAGGCAATCACTACGAACCACAGCAAAGGGTTGCTACTTGCAGCGATGCCGCCCACTAGCAGGCGGAAAGCGAAGTACAAGCCGATACTGAAGCCCAACCTAGCTCCGTTACTCAGCCTAGAACTCCACAAGAAGTAGCGCAGCATCAGCCTGTAGAGCGGGTTCTTTGCCTTGAGCGCTTCGACGATTCCCCGTCGCGCCCACTCAAAGGTTGGTTGAAGCCGTAGTGCTTCGCGGAAACACTCTAACGCTTTAGCGGGATATCCTCCCTGCGCCAGGAGTATCCAGCCGCGGTTGGCATAGCTTCCCGCATATTCTGGGTCAAGCGCGATCGCACTCTCAATCACCGCCTGAGCTTCTGGTAAGCGACCGAGTTGCATCAGACACATCGCTCGGTAATTTAGGCACTCCACGTCCTCTGGGTCAACGACAAGCCCTTGGGTTGCCGCTTCTAGTGCTGAGTGCCAAAGCTGTAGATTATAGCGGATGCGCGAGAGCAGGGCGAAGTAGCTGGGGTTATCGGGACTCAGCCGCAAAGCCTCTTTGAGTACCGTTTCCGCTTCTAGAAGCTGGTTGTAATCGCACAGAATATAGGCTAGGACGTAGTGAGCGTACCCCCAATCGGGAGCCAAGCGAATCGCTCGCTGAGCCATCTGGGTGGCTTCCGAGTACATTTGGCGATAATTCAAGCACAGGGCGAGCAGAGTATGCGCGATCGCACTATCTGGCTCCATTGCCAGTTCCTGTCGCAGTTCTTTCTCTGCCATTTCATACCGCGACTGCTCAATCAGCAGCTGTGCCCGCTCCAAATGTATGCCCATCAGAGTTTCAGATATTTCAGGATGTCATCTCAGGATGTCGTCGTACAAACTGCTCTTATTCGCATATAAGTGCTTAAGCAAAATTAATTACATATTCGGTTCCGACTTTTTTTAGCACATTTTTGACATCCTTTACTAAACTTTTCCAGTCCCGATAAGCCTCTATCTCTATCCATTCATATTTCATAAACTTCCATAAGATTTCAATTAAGTTGAGTTCGGGTGAATAAGGGGGGAGCCAAA
>NZ_JACJPB010000005.1:0-55831 GCF_014695825.1 Coleofasciculus sp. FACHB-542
GGAAAACTGAAGTGGTGAGTCCCAGGGCTGTTCTACCTCCCTCGATCCTATTAGACCCGATGTTACGCAGCTGGTTGTTGGAGGATGTCGGTCGCGGCGATCGCTCGAGTCAAAGTACGCGATGCAGATGGGAGGAGCGATGAACCACCGGATGGAACTAGATGATGCTGTGATGATCAAGGATAATCACATTGCTGTGGCTGGAGAGATTGGCGAGGCGAGCGCTCGTATCCGTAGGTAGATGGTGAATAAAGTGGCGACCTTGACTGACCTCCACTTTGATATTGGATCTTCCTGGCTACTCAATCGTTAGAAAAAGCGGCTTTTTTTGATGAGCGACCAGCGCATTACTAAGGAGGGGCTAGTTCTGAATTAAGGCTCAAGAACACCGCCGCTAAGAACTCAACGGAAGAAATGTTGAGCCGATTGCAAGCCCTGACTCATTAAAAGTGCAATCGTGGTACCCAAATGATGCAAACTCAACAAACCCACACGTAGCTTTCAAAGTAAGCGTTTTGATAGCAAAAGTAGCAGATTAAGAAGTAGCAGATTAAGACAATGCGAGGGAAAGCTACGGATGAATTAAGAGTTTCTGCTTTAACCCTGTTGACCGCAGTGTACGGCGACTTGAGTAAAATTGAACAAACTCCCAAGAAGCGGGAGAGCGTTGTGAAGAGCTTAGGTTACGCCATCCTTCTTCAGATATTTTGTCCAAATGTCTGTTAGGATGAGTTTCTGCCAGTACATTCCGGTCTGTTGCTGGCGCATTGGAAAAAAGCTCATTTAAGCCATCCAACTGAAACTACAAATTTCCTGCTCTTAGACTGGCCCCAGGCACTTGATTTGGGATAGGGGCATTACTAGGAGCGATCGCATCCATGACATTTCGTAACCTCGGTCTTTCAACGGACCTGCTTCGTGCTGTGGCTGACTCTGGCTATACTGAGCCAACCCCCATTCAGCAGCAAGCAATTCCCGCCATCCTGAAAGGGCAAGACATTTTCGCTAGCGCCCAAACTGGAACGGGCAAGACTGCTGGCTTTACCCTGCCTTTACTGCAACTCCTGGGTACTGCCAACGCCAACCAGGTGCATCGCAGACCTCGTGCCCTCATCCTCACACCTACTCGCGAACTGGCAGATCAGGTAAAAGATAGCGTCAAAACTTATGGCAAATACCTGTCGCTGAGAGCGGCAGCAATTTATGGCGGCGTGGGAATTAAGCCGCAAGTTCAAACGCTGCATCGGGGAGTTGATATTGTAGTCGCTACACCCGGTCGGTTGCTCGACCACGTTGGGCAAAAGACGGTCGATCTCTCGAAGATAGAGATACTGGTGCTGGATGAATGCGATCGCATGTTAGACATGGGCTTCATCCGCGACATCCGCAAAATTTTGGCAGTGCTACCTCCATCCCGGCAAACGCTGATGTTTTCTGCCACCTTCTCTAAACCGATTCAGCAGCTTGCCAGCACCCTACTAAAGTCTCCGACCCAGATCGAAGTAGCTCCCCGGAATACCGCCGCACAGCAGGTAGAGCAGGTAGTTCATCCGGTCGATCGCAATCGCAAGCGAGAACTGCTTTCTCATATGATCGGGTTCCACAATTGGCAACAAGTGCTAGTCTTCACCCGGACGAAACACGGAGCCAACCGTCTAGCTGAGCAACTTGCTCAAGATGGGTTGAAAAGCACTGCAATTCATGGCAACAAAAGTCAGGCAGCCCGTACCCGTGCTTTGCAAGACTTTAAGCAAGGAAAAGTGCGAGTATTAGTTGCCACCGATGTAGCATCACGGGGTCTAGATATTGATCAGCTGCCCCACGTAGTCAACTTTGAACTCCCTAACGTACCAGAAGATTACGTGCATCGCATTGGTCGCACAGGTCGCGCTGGCAACGAAGGAAGAGCGGTTTCCCTCGTCAGCGAAGATGAATACTCATTCCTCAAAGACATCGAACGATTGCTCAATAAAACCCTTGTGAAAGATGTGATTCCAGGCTACGAGCCAACTGCCCCAGTCCAGAAAGTGGTAGACCAAGCGAAGGGTCAACGCGCAAATCAAGGACGCAGTAACCGAGCAAAGTCCCAGACACCATCTGCACCCACCCGCAGCAAAAAGCCCGCTGCACCAGGACGCGCTCGAAAAAGACTGCACACTGCTTAAGCGCCCTGCGATCGCCTCCTAGTGAAACCGAAATCCCCGACTTCTGAGAGAAGTCGGGGATTTTAACTGTTGGCATCTGATAAATCAAATAGGACTGTTATCTATTTATGCCTTTTTAATACCTAGAAAATTTTCGATTTTTACAGCTATTTTATTAGCAGAGCCTTGGGTGGCATAGCCTGTAACTAAACGTAAATATACCCCAGTTTTAAACACTAAGATAATTTCGTATAATTTATCAATCCGTTCTACTTTAAACCCTAAAATTTTATCGGTGGGAAAACTTAATTCTTCTTTTTTTATGAAGCTTTTTTCTTGAAAAACTACTTGATTAAGGTTCTTATCAAATGTGCAAGTTTTTATAGAGCCTGCCAAGATAACCCCTGAACATACCCCAGCCGCCAGTAACCCCGCAAAGACTGAATAAAATAAATTCCCCCAAGCCGTTGCCTGTATTTCTAAAGTTGGCTGTTGAGGAAGCGCTACAAAATCGTTAACTGTTGCAGCCAGCGTCTCGCTCCCGCCATCAGCGTTAATCACTAAAGATACTTCACTAACATTGCTTTGCAGTGCCACCTCGTAATTTACTTTTTTGCCTGAATAATGTTCTTTTATCGTCGCGCCTTTTAAGTCATTAATCTCTTCGTTAATGCTGCTTCCATTTAAATAGAATTTAGTAATATTGCAGTTTATTTTATTCGGCTCAGTACGATTGCAAACTAAGCGTTCTTTAACAGGAGAAGATAAGCCGCTAAACAAGAGACCTAAACCTGCAACTAATATGATCAGGGCAATAAAACTGTATGAACTTGCATCTCGATTTTGTAAAATTAGTTGATCGGAAGTTTGTTTAATAATTCTCATGTTTGCTTGTATACTCCTGAGAGTGAGAGACCTTTACTACTAAGAACTCATATATCTCCCCCCAAAGGATTTATACAAAGCGATCGCTAGCTTTTACGGATAGGATCGCTATAGGTAATGTTTAGAACCCATGTAGGGCTGCAATCTGCTGCAAGCAGCTGCGCTTGGCGATCGCGTTTTTGAATCTCCCGGACTGGTAGTTAACTGGTGGTGCAGTACAAAATACGGTTTGGCGATCGCTATTTAGCAATAACTGTTAGTTAGTCATTAATGATAATTATGGGTGAATAGCGAGTTACGGTTGAAGAAGCTACCTCAGCAATCGATGGAGGAACACCAATGACCGTTACCATTCCCATTCGTGCCATTGAACTCACTCCCGGTAGCACGATTAGCATTCATAACTTGTCTTGGCAAGATTTTGAACAGATTCTTACGGAACTGGGAGAAAAGCGCAGCACCCGCATTGCATACTACCGAGGAACGCTGGAAATCATGTCCCCTTTGGCACTGCACGAACGCCCCCATCGCATTATTGCTGATATTGTCAAAGCTATCTTAGATGCTCAAGGGCGGGACTGGGAAGATTTTGGCTCAACTACTCTAAAACAACCAGAAATTGCCGGAGTCGAACCCGATACCTGCTTTTACATCCAAAATGCCAGTCGTGTTTGGGGTTGCACCAATATGGATCTAGCGGTTTACCCACCCCCGGATCTCGCGATTAAATCTGATGTCACTTCAAAGACTACCTTGAACGCCTACGAAGCGCTGCGCGTTCCGGAAGTGTGGATCTATCGGAATCACCAACTCAAGATTTACATCCTCCAAAACGGTGGCTACGCCGAATCATCCATCAGTGCTATCTTTCCCGATTTGCCGATTACCGAAATGATTCCCCAACTGGTGCAAAAAGCGATTGATGAGGGAACCAGTCGGATGCTGCGCGAACTTAAAATACAACTGAGTCAATAACTAGAAAGATTGGAACAAAACTAGACAAGCAAAACATGGATAGTGCCACTCGCCTTCAGAAGATTTTAGTCGATTCGCCGGTTGGTGTTGTGTTACCGGCGATCGCGCTTTTGAATCTCCCCGACTGGTGGTTAGCTGGCGGTGCAGTACGAAATACGGTTTGGCGATCGCTATTTGGCAACGACTGTCAGTTAATTATCAACGACTTTGACGTTGCCTTTTTTGATGCGCTTGGCGATCGTTCCCAATAACTCACTGCGAAGGCTACCCTGACAGCGCAGTTTTCTGATTACAAGTTTGATGTTAAATTTTAATGCCTAATGCTTGCAGATATTCATTCATCTCACTCTCGACCCTAGTGCGCTCAGCCTTTAATTTACTTAACTTACTAATTTCCGCCTCAAGATCAACTTTGAGCTTAGGAGACGTTACATAGCGTTCAATATTAAGGGTGTAATCATCGGCAGCTAATTCCTCACAAGAGACTACCTTGGCGTATCCCTCTTCGTCTTGAAAATTATGGTATACCGAGATAATATGCTTCAGGTCTTCGTCCCGCAGGTGATTTTGGCTTTTATCTGCTTGGTACTCATGACTGGCATCAACCAACAAAATTCTTTTTCGACGGTCTTTCTCCTTATCTTTATTGAGAACCAGGATGACACCGGGGACGCTAGTGGTGAAGAACAACTTAGGTGCAAGCCCAATTACTGCCTCAATTAGATCATCTCTAATTATGCCCTCACGAATTTGCGCCTCAGCTCCTCTACGGAAAAGTGTTCCATGCGATACTAGCACCACAGCTCTGCCTGTTTCTTTCAGAGAAGCTAGTATATGCTGAATAAAAGCATAGTCGCTATTGTTTTTTGGGGGAGTTCCATAATAAAAGCGATTGTAGCGTCGTTTGTCTAAGTTAATTATTCCATCTCTCCCCCAATTTCTAATGCTGAATGGTGGGTTAGCAACTACCCGATCAAAGCGCATTAATTCTCCATCTTGCAGCAGTTCAGGATCATTGAGAGTATCACCTAAGCGAATATCAAAATCAAAAATATCGTGTAATAGTAAATTAATTCTGGTAATTATCCAGCTTTCTTTGTTCAACGCTTGACCATAAAGTAGCATATTACGTGAACTATCTTTATAATTCTCAGTCTGATTTGCATACTCAACTAATAAACTCCCTGTTCCGCAAACTGGATCGCAAATGTGCATTTCTTCTCGCGGCTCAATTAAGCGAACCATTAACTTTGCAACTTGACGCGGAGTCGTAGATACTCCATTCGTCTTGGCTTCACTGAGAGCAAATTTTTCAATCAGGTCTTCGCAGGCATACCCTAACAGGTTTGGCTCAACCAAATTACTGTTCTGGAGGTTGAGGGTTGAGAAGTGCTGAATTAGCTTTAGCAAAAGCTCGTCGCTAACTTGCCTCCAATTATCAGTGTCAGTAAAAATTCCTCGAAGCTCAGGGTTAGCTATTTCAAGAACAGTTAAAGCTTCGTCAAGCCCAGCTCCAATGTTTTTTTCTAAGCTCTGTAAATCCGACCAACGAGCGCCTTTGGGAATAAAAAAACGAGGTTTATTTAGACTATTTAAACTGAGGTCTTGACTGCCAGCTTTTTGTTTGATCTTTTCATTTTTTTCTTCAAACAGATCGGACAATCGCTTGAGAAGTAATAGCCTTAAGAGATAGTTTTTGTAATCGATTATGTTGACATTATCTCGCAGGATATACACAGCACTCCAAACTTCATCTACTAATTGCTCTAAAGTAATCATTTCTATTTTTCCAAAATCTTAAATAGAGTAAATTCAACTATCTTTTTTTGAGTTTCCAGCTCTTCTCGAATAATTTCGGCGTCACGCTCTGCTAGCAGAAAAAGCTGAGCTATTTGGTTTTGAGTAGGCAAATCGGGTAATGGAATCTCAATAGTGCGTAACTGAGAAACTCTAATTGCTGGCAGCGTAGTAGTGGATTGCCTTTGCAAGATATTAAGCGACTGTTCAAGCCATTTTGAACGCATCAATACAGCTACATAAAACGGATTAACCTTATTTAGCTTAGGCCGAAAAACCGCTACGTTCTGACCTGCTACACTTCCTTGCACTTCGTCTTTGACCACTGAAGTCTTAAGGAGTGTGCCTCGAATCGCTATAACCACGTCGTTAGTGTGTAACTGATACCGCTTAAGATCGGGCACCTTGAGTTGAGTTTGGCTAAGGCTATCCCTATTCTTGAGACATAACTTCTCAAGGTCGCCCACATTGACAATGGGTTCAGGTGAACCCTGGTCGTTCTGGTAACGGCTGAGCGGAATTCCTTGAAAGATTTGCCCCAGCTCCTCAAGTGCAAAGGTTGGGTGTGGCATGGATTAGTCCTAGAGGGTTAGTTGCTCTTATCTTACCATTTGCAGTACGCTTGCTTACTACGCTATGCTACTATTAGCGATAGCCAGATTTCAGAAGGTCGCACAAATGCGATAAAGCTCCTCTGGTCTCTTTCCTGCCTCCAGAAGCGCTCTTCTCTCTGGTTTGACGAACCCTCACCCACGAGCAAGCTGCCTAATGCTTGCACCGTCGATGTCGTTAACCCTAAAACAAGGATAAATTCTTATGACCTTTACTTTGAATAACAAGGGTTCAGATGAACGTTACTTACAGCCCGATCTTCTAGCTGTAGTAGCATCTACCTTACCGAAGGTAGATGATCCCACTGAATTTCTTAAAGAATTCAACAAGTTTCTTGGGTTCAACCGGGAGGTTCAGCAGACTAAGACTGAGGCGGAGGCTGAGGCTTGTAAACAACGTCTCATCGCCATTATCCTGGGATATGCCGAAAAGCAGGGATTTAGTTCCAAGGAGTTGCCACGCCTCAAAGACAAAAGTTATGAGCAGCTTTGTGAGTACATCAAAAAGTCTTGGCCGGCGCTGATTACCAGTATCTAACTGCTAAGAAAAGCCATTTTTCATATAGCTGCCTTATAGGTCAAGTGTTTCACGTAAGGTGATGTTAATGCTGCAAACCGCTGAAAAAGGCGGTTTTTTATTTTCTTGACTCTTGGCGATTCTACCTTCCGGCAAGATAATCGTTTTACCCGCTTATTCAGAGCGTTAGAAGGATTGTTATGTCATCCTGGATAATCCTGATAGGAGGAGCTACCCTTTCAAGACCCTGATGTATGCTTTTTTCAAAGCATGGAAGTGGAACATCAAGACATGGTAGGAGATAACACAACGAGAATTGCTTTAAAAACTGAACTCTTGCAACGAGTAGAAGCGTTAGGGCTACAGCAAGCCTTATTTCCATCTGATGGAGACCCAATTGATGCAATTGTGCAACAGCTAGAAAGCATCAATCCCATCCCACAGCCACTCCACCCCGACTATCTCCCTTCTCTACTTGGTAACTGGCAATTGGTGTACGCCTCAAAAGGAACAGTTGTTACTCGCCAACTTGCATCAATTCCAGATTTTGGGGGAACCATAAACATCAAACGGGTGTGGCAAAGGTTGGTTGCAGACGGTACGAGGAAAATTTTTGCCTCTAACGGCGCTTTGATTGACTTAACCCTGTTGGGAGAATGGCGATTACAAGCTGACGGCGTTTGGACTTGGGGCGCGGATGAGAAGACAGCTAAAGTGACTTTTGATAGTTTTTCGATGCAAGCAACAAAGCTCTTTAGCATGGAAAGCTGGAGTTTTCCTGAACTGAAAATCCCAGTATTGGAATTTCTCCGGAATGAGGCAGAGTGGACAACCTCCTACTTAGACCAGGAAATAAGGGTAGGACGAGGTGGAACAGGCAATCTGTTTGTATTTCGTCGTGAGTGAGTTGGGCATTTTGGGTGATCGCATTCTATCAACTCTGCAATGATGGAGAATGCGATCGCTCACAAGTAAAATCCGCTCGTTCAAGTCATCTGAAGCCCAATATCGAAGGTTCCCACGTAGCCTTGTGCATCTTGGGTAAGCTGGAGAATCAGTTGATCGCCGCCATCCTGAAAGATGCCATCTCCATCGTTCCTCTGGGTGCGCTGTCTCTTAGCGGCGTAGGGAGACTGGGCGTGGACTCGATCCGTGAGGGCATCGTCAAAGTAAAGCTGCGAAGTAAACTCAGAACCCCGCCCGGACGCAGAATCGGTGCGAATCTTGAAGTGAATGTGAACCGTTCTGCCTGGATACCAACCAGGGTAGATCGTTACGAACTCGACGGTTCCATTTGCATCCGTCACCTGATTTCCACGCAGGAACTTCTGCCCTTGCGTATCCCCGTTGAAGTCCCGAACATCCGAATAAACGCCCAGCGCGTCACAGTGCCAAATATCCACTGTTGCACCCCTCAAAGGGGTACAGGATCTTCCATCAATCCTAGAGACCCGAAACACCAAACGCAACGGTACTCCTGGCTTCACCGAACCGTCAGCGGGATCTGAGCGGATATCAGAGCGGTTAAGCTTCTCATCCACGAAATATGGCCCTTCCGTCTGTTGGGGTTTTACCACGCAAGTCGGAGTCTGCGCGATCGCTATCGGAGTCCGTGTCTGAGTTGATGGACTTATCGGTTTTGCTGAGATAGATTCTCCGCGCCACCATCCCACAAGCGATACTGCCGCTGTTCCCCCTAGGAAGCCAAGTACCTGTCGTCGCTTCATCATAGAGATAACAGGAATTCCTTTCACACGGTCTTTTTTCATTTCATCTGCTCTAAATAGAATTATCGCAATCTACCTGGGCGGTTGAAACCGCGTCTACACAGACAAAACCCGCCTGCGCGGGTTTCAAAATCTTTGATTTGTCTTAAGTCCGCGCAGGCGGACTTAGTTTGTTTAGCCGCGATTTCTAATCGCCAGGGCTTATTGAAAATTTGGTCGTATCCACGAAAGGGTCGCTAAATTGATTCAAGCTTATTGCTGAGGAGGAGGTACGTCTGATTGGTTGCCATCTTGAGGTGGACGGGGCGGAACTCCCAGCGCATTTACCAGTTGCTCTTCCGTCACGCCGAGTTTTGCTGCCGCCGCCTTAAAGTCGGGTCGGGGAGGGCGTTGTCCCGGTTCGGGCGGCGTTGTCGGTGGATTCGCTGGCACTCCCAGTGCTGCCTTCAAATTGGCTTCTGACACACCCAGCTTCTGCGCTGCGGCTGCAAAATCGGGACGGGGCGGACGGGGCGGAACTCCCAACGCATTTACCAATTGTTGTTCGGTAATGCCGAGTTTTGCCGCCGCTGCCTTAAAGTCGGGACGAGGTGGGCGTTGTCCTGGTGTAGGATTCGCTGGCACTCCCAGTGCTTCTTTTAACTTAGCTTCTGAAATGCCCAATTTCTGAGCCGCTGTGGCAAAATCTGGTCCTCGTCTGCGTCCCTGTCCCTGCTGTTGTTGATTGGGCTGGGATGAGTTTTGGGCTTGTCGGTTAGGCGATTGAGCCGTTGCCTGATTAAGAGTCACACATCCAAACGTCCCAACTAGAACAGGAATCGCGATCGCTGCCAGCAGTCGGCGGGTATTCATCACAAGCTTTCTCCTTCGGTTGAATCTTGAAACGTGTCTATAGATTCAATTAAGCTCAACCAAAATTACAGCTTGCCCTTCGTCTAAATTACAGTTTTGTAATCTGAGCTAGTGAATGCGAGATGCCCGACTTTTCCAAAAAGTCGGGCATCGGAACCGCAGGCGATCGCGTGAACTCCACAAAAGCAACCTCAAACACACAACAGCCATACTTCCTTGGAAAGACGCGATCGCACAGATGTCTTCCTAGGATGAGTAAGAGTTGCGATCGCATTCGCGCAGACTTTACTGATAGCGAAAAAGAAGCACAATCCACAGCTTTCCAAGCGTGGTGCAGTCCTACAGGAGTTTAAATGGTTATGAACAGTTCGTCGAACCGACCTCTAGCTGTCGTGACGGGTGCCTCCAAGGGCATCGGTTACGAGCTTGCCAAACAGTTCGCCCAAAACGGCTTTGATCTCCTCGTCACAGCCACCGGATCGAGTATCGATGAAGCCGCTCAAACCTTTGAGGGACTGGGTGCCAAGGTCGAGACGGTGCAAGCTGATCTTGCTACTTATGAGGGTGTAGAGTCTCTCTACACCCAAATTAAGGCGACTGGCAGATCGGTAGATGCGATCGCGATAAATGCAGGGGTCGGTGTCGGCGGTGATTTCGCCCGCGAGACTGACCTAAAGGACGAGCTGAATCTCATCAACCTGAACGTCGTTTCATCTGTGCATCTAGCCAAACGGGTAGTGAAAGATATGGTCGAGCGTGGTAAGGGTCGAATCCTCTTCACTTCGTCAATTGCTGCCATCATGCCAGGGCCATTTGAAGCAGTCTACGCGGCTTCCAAAGCATTTGTACACTCCTTCTCGGAAGCGCTACGCAACGAGTTGAAGGATACAGGCGTCACTGTTACCTCACTCATGCCTGGACCAACCGATACCAACTTCTTCCATAGTGCGGGAATGGACGACACCACGGTGGGTACAAAACAGAACGATGACCCGGCTGAAGTCGCCAAACAGGGTTTCGATGCCTTAATGGCAGGCAAGGATCACATCATCGCCGGTTCGCTCCTGACGAAGATTCAGGGCAATGTAAGCAAGGTTTTGCCTGATACCGTCAAGGCTGAACTGCATCGTCAGATGACTAAGCCTGAGTCGGCTAACAAGTAACGCACGCAGTGCCTTCCCGATCATCTGTTGTATATAAAGGTCTTTTGGCAGGCATTCTCATACCGACTGGAGCAAATGCAAGCGTCGAGTGAGGTGCAGACATCAATACCCGTAGGCAAAAAGTAGTTTTAAGCAGAATACTTATGCACATTCATCATCTCAATTGTGGCTGTATGTGCCCGGTCGGTGGGGCGCTCTTCGATGGCTTCAGTCGCGGGCTGACGGCTCGCCTTGTCTGCCACTGCTTGCTTATCGAAACGAACCAGGGACTCGTTCTAATCGATACTGGCTTTGGTCTGCGCGATGTCAACTCGCCTTACGCGCGACTCAGCCCGTTTTTTATTCATTTCAATGGTATCCAGTTCGATCGCAAGTACACAGCGATCGCTCAGGTCGAGCAACTAGGATTTTCCGCACGGGACGTGCGCCATATCGTGCTTACCCACCTCGATTTCGATCATGCTGGTGGGCTGGAAGATTTCCCTGAAGCAACCGTACACGTAATGCAGACTGAAATTGACGCAGCGCAGGATCGGCACGGCTTCATTACCAGCCAGCGCTATCGTCCAGAGCAGTGGGACGAGGTAAAACGCTGGAAGTTCTATTCGCCAGGGGGCGAACCCTGGTTCGGCTTCCAGGCAGCCCGCGATCTTGAGGGACTACCGCCAGAGATTCTCCTCATCCCACTTGCGGGTCACACACGGGGTCATGCTGGCATTGCCATCCAGACAGGAGATAGTTGGCTCCTGAATGCAGGCGATGCCTACTTTTACCGACACGAGATGGACTCCTCCGAACCACGTTGCACGCCGGGAATGCGTTTCTACCAATGGATGATGGAGGTGGATCGCGAGGCGAGGCTCCACAATCAAGATCGGCTACGTGCATTATCGCGCGATCGCAATAACGACGTGCGCCTCTTCTGTAGCCACGATGCGATCGAGTTCAAAGCGTTCGCCGACCAGTCCAGCGACCCTCAGAACTTGAAAATTCATCATTCATGAAGTCTGCGTCAATCAGATTGATTGAAGAAGCAGGAATTAAGAGCGATCGCGGCGAACAACAGGAGACTATGCTCAGTTAGTCCCCAATTTGATGTTTGAGGTCAAGTCCAAAACTGACTTCTTATTTAAGCTGCGTCAGAAGTCTCAGGAATCTCTAGCTCTATGAACGCAGGTTAGAGTTTTAGTTGACTTGCGATTGGTTTATATGAAAATAAGAAAATGTTAGGCCTCCTATCAAAAAAGGGTTAGCGATTGAAAAGCCAATCGAGTAACTCTTTGTCGAATAGCTCTGGCTCTTCAAAGTGAGGCGCATGGCTGCTCTTCTCAAATATGCGGATAGTAAGATTACTAAACTTGTCTCTTACTCCTTCCCACATATAGGGTGGTGGAACGAGGTAATCGTAGCGACCAAGTGCAAGCAATACAGGTGCTTGCAACTTATCTAAGTTCTCAGTAATATCTATATCCCGAAAAACCTCGCCCCAGACATAATCAAACATAGCCATATTGACTTCTATACCTTCCCAAAGTTTTGTCGCGTCATAGTTGTAGTCAAACCAACTTTTGGGTCCCATGAGAAGGCAATAGGTAATAAAAGCTTTCTCAGGCGCAGCAGATATTTCTTGAGGCAACCTGGTCAGGTTTTTAGCAAGAGCCGCTTTACGCTCAGGACAAACAGAATCATTCAGATAACGTTCCGCAGCCAGATGCCCTTCATGGGAGTAATTTGGTCCTAAGCACATCATTACCACATGAGACACATTGGCAGGATATTTCTTGGCATACTCCAGCGCCATAAATCCATGACCTGAATGACCAATAACAATAATCTTGCCAAACCCTAGCTCTTTCCTAACCAGTTCAATATCATCAACCAGTGAGTTTAACTGGAACAAAGAGGTGTCTTTACAATTATAAGGAGGTGAGAAACCTCGATGATCGACAAAGACCAACTTTAGACTGCTACGAAGATTGTTAGAAAACGTTCTAGAGTAATACAGTGAACTTCCAATCACGATGGTAGGAGTGCCGTCACCCTCAACAATATACTGGAGCTTAAAACCACTTGAATACACATGGCCTGTTAAAAACATATTCTTACTTCTCCACATTTCATCCGCTTAATCATAAATACAGAGACGACCGCCATACAGTCTAGGATTTACTATGATTCGTTCAAGTAGTTTCGACATTTTAAGTAATCGCTTAATTAAATGTTAATACTAGGATAAAGTACGCTTTTGCAGCGTACTGGGTTCAGGAATAGATTGACATAGATGCAAGACATACATCCTCCTACAGTTGCGATCGCGTCTTCACAGCACCATCTCATCGTTTGGCAGATTTGAAGCCGTTAGCACCAGAAGTCTTAGCTATTTTAGCTCCAGCAGCTAAAGGACAAGCTACGGTAGTCAGTGCGTAAAAATAGAGGTCAGCAATGCCCAATTACTACCATTGAACGATCGTGCTGTATCGACTCATGAATCCTCGTCCTTCCTTAGTGGAATTTTGGGATAGGCGAGTTGGATTTGTGTCATAGACACGCAGACAGACTTGTAGGGAATTTTTACTACCCGATCCTACAAAGTGCCTGACTCTAATTGCTCCAAGTATATGAAATCAGGAGCCTTTACTCCGGCTTCAGCTCTGATTCTAATGAGTTTAGGAGATTCAAAAAAACGCTTGGCATCGTCTATCGATGTCCACAATGAGAAATGCACCACTTTGTTGGGATCGCTTTCATACTTTAAGACCTGATACGACCTCTCTCCAGCTTCCCTTCTGATGTCGGATGCATTGTCAAAAACCTTCTTCCACGACTCGTAGTCTTCAACTTCATGGATAATTAACACGTATTGCATAATTTATCTAGCTAGTAGTGTTTCTTTATTAACCTAACCGATGCTTGGGACATTGGTGTTGGTAGTAGTGGATCGCGAGCCGAGGCTCCATGATCAAGATCGGCTACGTGCATGATCACGCGATCGCAGTAACGACGTGCGCCTCTTTTGCAGTCACGATGCGATCGAGTTCAAAGCCTTCACCGACCAGTCCAGCGACACTCAGAACTTGAAAATTCATCATTCCTGAACTCTGCGTCAGTCAGATTGATTCAGGAACCAGAGCTAAGGCGATCGCGGCAAGCAACAGGAGACTATGCTCAATACTAGCCCCTTAGACTTTACATAACTAACCGACGATTGCCATACCATTGACTCAAATCATGCTCAATTCCTTCAAGGATTGCGATCGCATCCATCATTGATTTTGCATCAACTGCTAACAAAGCAAACACTGACTCAACCCGTTGTTGATAGTTTTGTGGACAGAGCGCAAAGCTGTTGACAACTGCTACCGCGCCTTTCTCATTCAATAGGTATTCTTCATTGAGTGCAAATAATACCTGATTCATACAAGCTACGCTACGGAAACAGCAACCTGCCGCATAGGCAACATCACCGCGTGCAATTGCTTTTTGTGCAATGAACAGTGAAAAACTAATTTCCCAGGCAAAAGTATTAATAGTTGCTTGTTTAAGCTGAATAGGGTAAGGGGTTGTCTTTGCCTTTAAAGCGTCTAAAACGTTATACGGATCGTGGAGTGGCAGACAAATAGCAACTTCACCCATATAAATGGAGGACACAAAACCGTGTGGATGTCCGGGTTGGTAATCAATCGTGATTTGCCCAGCATGGCAATCATTAATGACACGATTAACCTGAGCCACATCACGATAGAGAAAATCTACAGATACTCCTTCTATCTTTAGCCAACCACCGCCATTAATCCATTTTCCCCATCCACCAATTGGGGTGATTAGATTTGCGCGGTGATTGTCGTCAAGTTCAGAGGCCAGGTGATTTAGAGCAGTCACATCAAGCGGATTCTCTGGGTTGTAATAAATTCCTAGATCCACATCTGACTTCTGTGTATGGTTGCCTCGTGCCCTTGAACCCCCTAGAGCGATCGCTGCAATTCCCTGAATTGACTGTAAACGTTCAACAACACGGTGGATGAACTGAGGCAATTGCTGATTCATATTGACTCCATTTTTACCACCAATTCAAAACCCTTTTACATTAGATGCTAATGGACAAGCTTCAAATAATACCCTCACTCATAACATAAGCTGCACAACTATTAGTTGTACCGCATTCGCTATCAAACACCACCCGCTTCAACTATATTTTCTATGTAGAGTTATCTACATGGAATTCTGTTGAATAGTCTGTATCTAGCTGAATCGAAGCGATTAGGCTTTGAGTCCAAGGAAAGCGATCGCGGCAAGCAACAGGAGACCATGCTCAGTTAGTCCCTGCTTTGATGTTTGAGGTCAAGTCAAAACAGATTTTGTGCCCAATCTGCGTCAGAAGATTAATAAGAATTAAGCAATTTGCAGCATACTAGGTTCAGGGAGTAATTCACCTTTTGCAAGCTATGCATCCTCTTACATTTCGATTACGTTTTTACCATTACGAATTGCTTCCTCACGAGTTTTGCTTTGAGTGCAAGACATAACAACGCGATCGCAAAATGGAATCGTGTGCGATCGCTCAGTAACTTTATCCCTTGACCTAGAGAAACATACTGCAATTAGGAAAGTGGAATTTTAATAGTAAATTCGGTTCCCTTTCCTACTTCAGAGATTACCTCGATTGAACCATGATGTTTTTCAATAATTTGATGGCTGATTGATAGTCCTAATCCTGTACCTTTGCCGATAGGTTTGGTCGTAAAAAATGGAGTAAAAATTTTCTCTTGAATTTCCAGAGGAATGCCTTTCCCATTATCTTGAATGCGAATACAGGCGTAATTCAATTCATTTACACTGGTTTGGATCGCAATCTGCTTGGATTTTATATCTGTCTCTAATAATTCATCAGCAGCATTAGAAAGAATATTCATGAAAACTTGGTTTAGCTGGGCTGGATAACACAGAACTTTTGGCAGACATCCATAGTTCCTAACAACCTCAACATCATGTTTCAGCTTGTGATTTAGAATTAATAATGTACTCTCAATTCCTTCATGTAAGTCCACATTTTTTTGTTCTGCTTCATCTAATCTAGAAAAGTTTCGTAATGACAAAATAATATCTCTAATGCGATGACCTCCCATTTCTACAGATGAAACGAGACTGGGTAAATCCTCCAGCAAAAACTCCAAGTCGATTTCCTTCATGTAATTAATGATTTCAGGAGAGGCTTGAGGAAAGTGTTTTTGATAGAGGTTGAGCAGGCTTATTAAATCCTTAACATAGTTGTTTATGTGGCTAAGATTACCGTTGATAAAGTTTAGCGGGTTGTTGACCTCATGGGCAATTCCTGCCATCATTTGCCCCAGTCCAGACATTTTTTCAGCTTGAATCAGTTGCGATTGAGTTTTCTGTAAGTTTTCGATTGCTTGTTCTACGGTTTTAGCTCTCGCCTCTGCTAGGGAAGCGATCGCCTCTTTTTCTCTCAAAGCATCTTTTAATTTGGTCTGCTGCTCTGTCAGTTCGTCCATCAACTTACCCTTTGCTTGTAAAAGAAAGAGAAAGTCGGTAACAGAGTCGTGAATTGCAAAGTCTTTTAATTTAATTCCTAGTTGGTTTAACTGGCTAATTTCCGTAACGACCGGGGAACCCAGAAAAAAAATAACCTCGCTGTCAGTAATAGGCATCATCTGCCCTTTTAGAATCATTTCACTATAAAGCGATTTCAGCGTAAAGATACTATGAGATTGCTTACTAATAGCAGCAAAATTAGCATTTTGAATAATGGGACGCTTAATTTGGAAGCACTGGTCAAGTTGTGACCCGATGATTTGAGGAATAAGCCTCTGCAAAACCTCCCCCGATTGTACGATTGTGCGATCGCTCTTAAACACAAAATGAAAAGGAAAAGCTTGAGCAAACAATTGAGGAGGCAAAGTCAGATCGGGAGGGTGCATAGAAAGGCTCAGTGAGGCTTGTACTGAATTGAGAACTCATCATGGTCTGCACCCTCAGACTTACTTTGGATCTGCGTAACTTCAACAACCGTATCTAAACGTGTTCCTAATCCCTGCACTAATCCCACTACCATTGGAGCTAATCCCTCTCGGTGTGAATGATAGTGGAGGTGCAATGTTTGTTCTTCAACTTCGTTACAGGTGAAGGATGGAGGCTGTAGTTTCGGAAAACTGACTCCAATGCGGGTATGAAGATCGTCCAAATTCTCTAAAAATTCTGGAAGCGTATCACCGTTCATTGCCATTAGTTCCCCATACCCTTCTTCAGCGGTGTATTGAACCCAGAACTCTCCAAAAGCTTGCATGATTTCTGAAGCAGATAAACCTAAAACAAGACTTGCAGCTTTTACAAGTCTGTGGGTCACATCATCCGGGTAAGACTCCATGCTGATGAATGCATCCACCTCGACCTCAGACTTATGGTGAATCTCTTTCCAGGTTTCTTCACCGAAGCGACTACACACCATATCGTGAATTGCTTTGTTGACTAAGCCGTACATAAAATCTCCTGTAGTGCTGTTTTAGACTTTTTCATAATTTGCCTGCAACCCTCGTGAGATTGAGTTGCTGGAATCGGCTGACACAATCTTTTCTTTAGAGAGCCTACTTCTAAGATAACTGCACCAAGTTTGGTACTACTGGAGCCTTATAGCTTTACTACTTAAGAGCGATCGCTCCTCATTCCTTCCCTAGCTGCTGCACAAAAGCAGTATGTTGTGGTGCAGCCAACCCTGACTGGCACGATAGGCACGTTTTTTATCACCTACAGCGATCGCGCCGAACGACAGAAAGCTGCATTGAGATTGTTAGACCGCCGTGTACAATAACTAAACACTCAAGTCCAGTTATTAGCTAAACACTTCCTTTAAATGTGTTCTCAAACTTTCAATATTGTTCCACCGAGACATTAGGCTGGGACTGGCTAACGATTTTGCTTTAGTATCTTGCCACCCCCAATCTGCTCTCATGACATCTTTATCGAGGGGAATACGGTGAGGAGCGCTGAAATCAGCAACGCAATCTACCTTCACCCATCTGAAAATGCCCCATTCACCCAGTTTCCATTGAGATTGATCTTCACTTCCTTCCTTGACCAGTTCAACTATGTGCGTTAGATGTGGAATACAACGAGGCTATCCCAAGGTTCCTAATTCAGCCAACAGCTTTGTACCCTAAATCGTTGAGATTTCTATCAAACTAACTCGATTCCAACTTCCCCAGGCGGTTCAAACACACTTGCAATCTTTGTTGGCTCGTCAGGATAAGGGTCATACGCCGTCTCCAGCAGAACAACAAGAAGCAGAAGGACTTGTTGAACTGGCAGAATTTTTATCCTTACTATATTTGCCCTCAACGCGGGTGATGAAGCAAGCATAGATGACAACGGAGTTCTTGGTTAGACGACTGCTAGGCAGGTATCGAGTGCCGTAGCAAACGGCTCAGGCGCATCAAGCATGAGCCAGTGTCCTGTAGCGGGTAGAGTGATTGTGGTTAGTGCTGGACGGAGGACGTGAAGGCTGAACGGCGAGTTATTCGACGGAGCAAGAATAGCGTGAGCGCGTGCTCCCGGCGAAGCGAGGTACTCATCAAGAGCTTCTAGTGCTTTAAAGGCGAACAAACCGCGAGACGTTCCAAGCAGCCGATCCTTTGGGGTGGCAGCAAGGCGGGCGAGTATTTGATCTTGCGTTGCCGAGGTGCCCCCTGCCAGTGCGTTGCGGAAAGAGTCTTCCAGTACCGATCGCCAGCCGTCGGTTGCGAGTGCCGCTTGCATCGGAGCGATTTGTGCCTCATATACCTCTGTGGGGAACTGAGTGCAATCTATTGGTGGATCTACCAGCACCAACTGCGCGATCGCGTTAGGTTTAGCCGCCGCCGCAGCGAGTGCGACGCAAGCTCCGAAGCTGTGCCCAACGAGCGCGATATGCTCAAGTCCAAGGGCTTCTAATACAGCCAAGAGATCGGCTGCACACGAGGCGGGAGAGTAGTCATCATCCTCAGGCAGTGAGGAAGCACCGTGTCCCCGCAAATCGATCGCGATCGCACGTCGAGTCCGGGCGGCATAAGCAAGTTGTTCATCCCAGAGGTCTGCGGAACACGCCATACCATGCACAAACACTACTGGCAGTAGCTTGCATTCCATAGTGGTGACAGGTGCAGCGGCTTCAAGGATATGAATGCTAACGTTCTGAGCAGCGAGAGTTATTAAGTTCATACTGCTTTCCCTTGAGCCTTAATTGCTTCAGATAATCGCCATTACCCTACAGATTAATCTTAAAGCATTGTCTCTAGTCCAATTGCTGCTCAAACACTGGTCAAGCACCTCAAATACACAAACTGCTGTTCCTGTCCCTGCTATGTGATTAGCCCTGCTTACTGCTCCCATTCTACTTGAACAGGCTTTATCTCCTGTTCGTTGAATGCGGTGAGGCTAGCTCTCAGATTCCCATTTGACCAGTGTATGGCTGTGAGATGATACTTGTAGTCTTCTCCGTATTTAGCGCGATAATTGTACATTTGTTTTAAGGTCTAACGGCTAGCGTTATCGATTGCAGATCAGCTTGAACTCAGCACAAGAAGCATTAGTCAATCCGGTACACGCAGTTGTTAGCCATGCCACTAAACAAGTTAAAGTTCCATTTGCATATTACAACCCTCATAAGGGCAAGGTCGTCCAACTCCTTTCCGAAACTATGACTATCTAAACGAATTTGATATGACCTCAAAAGTGTTCCCAATTTAAAATCCCGGCACTCGTATCCTGAATGCCGGGAAAGATTTAAGTCGCTGAGCCTATATGAGAGATTTCCCGGTTCCGTAGAATCAATCTGATGCTGTGAGGTTTTTCCACTAAACTACCCCTGCATAATTAGAGCAGGGGACGGGATTTGAACCCGCGTCTCGCTAGCCTTGTTCTACAGAGAATGATACAGGGAGCGATTTTTAAAATGAGATTGGAGCAATAGCTTGAGCTTTATTCTGAGCTTAATGCGCTAGGGCGGCTTTACCATTTGCCTACCCCCAGATAAACTGGGGGGCAGGAATCGAACCTGCAAATCCCTACTCGCTAAAAATGAACTTGTACTCCAAATCCAGTGTAGTTTAATCTGCAAATAAATAGCCAAAAATCGCATTAGCAACTTGCCGCTGCTGCACTTCCTTGCTATTGGCTTCTTCTCTAGCTTGAATCACGGCTTTTTGTAACATATCCACTCTACGCAGCATTCGATTCACGCGGTCTTGAGGAAGTGCCCCTGAGAACTCAATCAAACTCCAGGTTCCTTCCACAATATCTTTGGAAACCTCCTTGATTTGGGCAGGGTGATGTTCCGTTGCTTCATAGGCAACGACAAAATCAGTAATTTTCTTGGTTTTCACAGTTTCTTTGGGACTGGTGACGTAGCATCCTCGATTGGGGTCATGCTGCCAGTCTTTATCAATCGAAAGCACGGGTAGCGAAGCAATGAACGTCTTCACATCCTGAAGCTGCTTTTCAAGAAATAATAGATAGGAAACAGGAACATCTGCAATAATAGTCTGTCCATCTACTATTACAGATGCTTTAGCTTCAGTATTAGCGTAGTCCTGAGTAGCTGATAGGTCTAAAAATTCAGAGCAAGATTGCACAAACTTTTCGAGCAACTCATCAGCCCTCAGCGTCAGTTTTTGCGATTCAGGAGGATATACAAATCCATCCTCTTCTCTAGGCTGGTAAGTTCTGCTCAATCCTTGAAATAATGTACTCTTCTGACCCAGTTGCGATACTTCGGCTTTGCCTTTGTTGGCATTTGCTTTAACAGATTGCAACACAGCGATCAACTGATTTAGCTTCATAGAATTACCAAAATTGGTCAATTCAATTATTGCCTAGCCGATAGAGCTAACTTCTGAATTTGCAGGGAAAACTTATTGGAACAGGTGGCTTACAGATAACCACAGGTTAAACTGAATAAACGCCCAAGCCGTCCGACGCATGAGAAACCCATGCATATTCTGTTCGTTGAAGATGAAGCGAAAATTGCCAACTTCGTCCGAGCTGGATTGAAGGAACAGGGATTTGTCGTCGATTACTGTGACAACGGAGACGAGGGGTATACTCGCGCCTTGGACAACGAGTATGACGCGCTCGTGCTTGACATCATGGTGCCGGGAAAAGATGGTTTGTCTATCCTCAAGGGCCTGCGCCGGAAAGGACAGAATGTTCCAGTCATTTTGTTGACTGCTCGTAATGAATTGGATGACCGACTTGAAGGTCTAAATTTGGGTGCTGACGACTATATCGCGAAACCATTTTTTGTTGAAGAACTCGTTGCCCGGATTCATGCAGTGATACGTCGGACTGCGGGCGATCGCCAAAATCTAGTCTGCGTTGGTCCCATCAAACTGGATCGCATCACGCGAGAAGCCACTTGCAATCAACATATCGTTGAACTCACCACCCGCGAGTTTAACCTCTTGGAATACCTAATGCGATCGCCTGGACGAGTCTTCACCCGAACGCAAATCTTGGAACACATCTGGGGCTATGACTTTAATCCCAATACCAACGTGGTCGATGTGTGCGTTCAACGGATTCGTAAAAAAATTGACTCTATCGGTGGCGCGGGTTGGATTGAAAGCATTCGCGGCGTTGGATATCGATTTCGTCAATCAGAGTCTCAAGAGTGAAGCTGCGTTCTTTCCGTATCCGGATTGCTCTATTGTCTGCTGTTCTGGCAGGTAGCGCCCTCATTGGGTTTGGATTAATTTCCTGGTGGCTGATTTATGAGGCAAAGGTGAGCCGTCTGGATGCAGAATTGGAAAGCCAATTGATGCGGGTAAGTCGCCCTCGACCGCGTGGCTGGCAGTCTTATGAAGACTCACTTGGGCAGTTGTTTAGAACCGATACAAAAACAGCGATCGCCTTACTAATAATCGGTGCAGATAACAATGTGCTGTATCGTTCCGAGCAATGGACTGCCGATCTCGATACCAAAAACCTTTGGACATCGCACCCCCAATTGCTGCCGTTTCCATCACCCCCTTCCGAGCGGCCAACAGCCCCCTTTTCCGAAGCCAACCCGCCATTTCCAGAGCGATCGCAACCGCCGCCGGATCGACCTCCGCCTACGCCTCGATTCGTCACTCAGCGCACCGCAAGCGGAACATGGCGGATTGGTGCCGTTACAACACCTTTTGCTCAAATTGCGATCGCAGTGAGTTTAAACGCGATCGCAACTGAGATGGTCGTCATCCGCAACATCTTCCTGATTTCAATTCCAGGGGTACTTCTGCTTGTAGCAGGGGGTGCGTGGGCAATTGCTGGAAGCAGCTTGCATTCCATCCGACGGCTAACCACGAGTATTGGGAATGTCACCGCTAGCGGTTTAGAACAACGGATTCCTATCGGGACAACGGATGTTGAATTTGTCGAGTTAATTCAGGTTTTCAACAAAATGTTGGAACGCCTGGAACGCAGTTTTAAGCAAGCGTCCCGCTTTAGTGGAGATGCTGCCCACGAACTCAAGACTCCGCTAGCGATATTGCAAGGGGAACTGGAACGCACTCTGCAACAAACCGATCCCGGCTCCGAGGTGCAACAAAGCTTGAGCAATTTGCTGGATGAAGTGCGCCGATTAACGGGGATTGTACGTAAACTGTTGCTGCTTTCTCTAGCGGATGCCGGACAAATGAACCTGCATCGAGTTGAGGTGGATTTGTCTGGTTTATTAACTGAGATGCTGGAGGATATCGAACTGCTAGCACCCCATTTGGAGATTCAAACAGAAATTGCTGATAGTTTGTGCGTAAAGGGCGATCGCGACTTACTCATTCAAGTCTTGCAAAACTTAATTAGCAATGCCATTAAATATAATCTCCCGAATGGCTGGATTCGGATTCAGGCTCGTCGTCAGAGTACAGATGTGTTGATTACGATCAGTAATTGCTCTCAAGAGATTCCTCTGGATGAGCGAAACCGAATTTTTGACCGTTTCTATCGCGGCGATCCAGCCCGAACCCGCAAAGTAGAGGGAATTGGATTAGGACTGAGCTTGGCGCGGGAAATCGCGCGATCGCATCGTGGTAATCTGACGCTTGATCCGACATTATCTGGACAGACCGCGTTCACGCTAACCTTACCAGTAGGGTTGTAAAAGCAGCGTTCTTTTTGTACAGAGCCAGCTTTCCCCTTACTCAGTTTTTGTTGAGAATATGCCTTCAATCGCGAAAGCGATCGCTTTCGGGTTTCACGAAGCTGTAACCGCTCCAACAAGAGCCGCACAATACTAGAGCCGCCAGCCAGCGAACTCCGAACCTCTGGCTTGGTAGAGAACAGTGAAATTGGCGCGATCGCACTTTTGCGGCGGCGATATCGCTGATGCAAATATGTCTAATCTCTCTAACCACTGTCACCTTGACATTCCACAATTTACAATTAGTAATGTCGCCAGAGAAACGCAAAAGGATTTCTTTGTATTCCGCGTAATTGAAATCCAGCCTGCACTGGCTACAAAGGCAATATTGATTTCCTGGCTTGTAATGCTTGCAGGTGGTCGCCAACGGTTCGTTGTATTTACTCTAGAGACCAATTTATGAAAGACCTGACTCGTTATCGAAACATTGGCATCTTCGCTCATGTCGATGCTGGCAAGACCACCACAACTGAAAGAATCCTGAAGCTGACAGGTAAAATCCACAAAATTGGTGAAGTACACGAAGGCGCGGCGACGACGGACTTCATGGAACAGGAGCAAGAACGCGGGATTACGATCCAGTCGGCTGCAACTACCTGTTTCTGGAACGATCACCAACTGAACATCATCGATACCCCAGGACACGTTGATTTCACCATTGAGGTCTATCGTTCCCTGAAGGTTCTCGATGGAGGTATTGGTGTTTTCTGTGGTTCAGGTGGAGTCGAACCGCAATCTGAAACCAACTGGCGCTACGCCAACGACTCCAAAGTCGCTCGCATCGTCTACATCAACAAGCTCGATCGCACCGGCGCTGATTTTTACCGAGTCGTCAAGCAAGTCGATCAAGTGCTTGGAGCCAAGCCACTGGTGATGGTGCTGCCAATTGGCATTGAAGAACAGTTTTGCGGCGTGGTCGATCTGCTGACCCGTAAGGCATGGGTGTGGGACAACTCTGGCGATCCGATGAACTATAAGATCAAAGATGTTCCTACCGACATGGTCGATCAGGTCGAGACCTACCGCGAACAGTTGATTGAGCTAGCGGTTGAGCAGGATGATGCTGTGATGGAACAGTATCTCGAAGGGGAAGAGCCGTCGATGGAGGATATTAAGCGTTGTATCCGCAAGGGTACTCGCGACTTGGCGTTTTTCCCGACCTACTGCGGCTCGTCGTTTAAGAATAAGGGCGTACAGTTGGTGCTGGATGCCGTGGTTGACTACCTGCCGAACCCGATGGAGGTCAAACCGCAGCCAGAGATCGATCTGGAAGGGAATGAAACAGGCAGCTTTGCGCTTGTCGATCCAGACAAACCATTGAGGGCACTCGCGTTTAAGATCATGGACGATCGCTTCGGTGCTTTAACCTTCACGCGCTTGTACTCCGGGACATTGTCCAAAGGCGATACCGTACTGAACACCGCGACAGGTAAGACTGAGCGGGTCAGCCGTTTAGTTGAGATGCATGCGAATTCTCGCGAAGAGATCGACTCAGCTCAGGCGGGTGACATTGTGGCGATCGTCGGCATGAAGAACATCCGAACCGGACACACCATCTGCGATCCCAAGAATCCCGCGACGCTGGAGCCAATGGTCTTTCCAGAACCCGTCATTTCCATTTCGGTCAAACCGAAGCAAAAGGGGGGTGAAGAAAAGATGGTCGCCGCGCTCACTAAGATGGTGCAAGAAGACCCGTCTTTCCATATGGTGACAGATGGGGAGAGCGGCGAAACAATTCTCAAGGGGATGGGTGAGCTACATCTCGACATCAAGGTGGACATTCTGAAGCGCACCCACGGGGTTGAAGTTGAGGTGGGTAAACCTCAAGTAGCCTACCGCGAGTCGATTACGAAACGCCTCGAAGACAGTTACGTCCACAAGAAGCAGTCTGGTGGTTCTGGTCAATTTGCCAAAATTGGCTATGTAATTGAGCCGGGTGAACCAGGCAGCGGCTTCCAATTTGAGTCAAAGGTGACAGGTGGTACCGTGCCGAGAGAGTATTGGCCAGCAGTGGAAAAAGGCTTTGAAAGCTGCGTCGATCGCGGTGTATTGGCTGGGTTCCCCTGCATGGACTTGAAGTTCACGCTGCTTGAAGGTGGTTTCCACCCGGTGGACTCGTCAGCAATGGCGTTTGAGATTGCTGCAAAAGCCGCTTATCGGCAGTCTGTTCCTAAGGCTGCGCCTCAGCTGCTCGAACCAATCATGAATGTTGATGTCTTCGCACCAGATGATTACATGGGCGATATCATCGGCGATCTTAACCGCCGCCGAGGGATGATGAAATCTCAGGAGACAAATCAGACGGGGGCACGCATTAAGGCAGATGTGCCTTTGAGCGAAATGTTTGGCTACATTGGCGATCTGCGTACCATGACATCTGGGCGCGGACAGTTCTCAATGTCGTTCTCGCACTATGCACCTTGCCCCAGTAACATCGCAGAAGAGGTGATCAAAGAAGCGAAAGAGCGTCAGGCTGCACACTAGGGCATTGGCTCCGATGAAGCGATTTGTCGGAGCCAATAACCGATAGCAATCCTCAATCAGTTGTGAGATTTTTGCGTAGTGTGAGCGTCCTGCTTGCGTTGAATCCCAGGCAAGATGACCGCACTACGTATTCTTATGACTTTTTTTAGGACTTGAATAGGACTGCTGTATATAGATGTGGATTTGATGCAAATTTTCTGGCGGTCTGTCGATATTAATTCTTTATGAAGCTGAATCCTTTGCCTACAGAAGTCATTCTGAGCCATCCCCGTTCTACCCTGAGTCATCTATATCTAGACTGGAATCCTGAGCCTGGAGCCTATTTGGAAGTCGAGGGTCAAACATATATGGTTTTAGAACGTAGGCATCGCTATCTGCTCAAATCGGGCCGTTATCAGCTTCACAAAATTGCTCTTTACGTTCAAAAGTTCGATACCCCGGCAGAGTGTAGTCTGTTGGACGGGCGCTGGGTAATCGGAGATATCACCTGCTCATACAATGCTCGCTCTGAGTTGCTTCGATGTACGATTAATCCCAGTGGGCCTTGCGATCGCTGCGTTCATTATCAGCCCTTTTAGAATCGCTCTTTATCCCATCAGTTGCGGCTTAATGCCATCTTCGGGTTGCTACAACGATTCGAGCAATAAAGAGCCATTTTATATAAAAAAGTTTAAACTTTGTCTTGCCAACGGATGACGTGACGTACTTCGCTCAGAAGCCCTGAATCCTAGTAGCGTCGGTAGTTATATTAATCTGCATCGATAAAGGTAAAACGAAATCGTTTCTGCTTAACCTTGTGCTAGCAAATATTCTAACGTTTTCATCGCAGGAGCCAGACGCAGCTTAGAAATTAAGGAGTATGTATGGCAGGAAAATTAGACGGAAAAGTGGCAATCGTCACTGGTGCATCGGCGGGAATTGGTGAGGCGACTGCGATTGCGCTAGCAGCGGAAGGCGCTAGCGTAGTAATTGCAGCACGACGTTTTGATCGACTGAATGCGATCGCAGATGGCATTGCAGCGACGGGTGGAAAAGCATTGCCAATCGTGGCAGATATCACGGATGAAACTCAAGTTCAGAACCTAGTAGAAAAAGCCAACGCACAACTCGGTCGAGTGGATATCCTCGTCAACAATGCGGGCATTGCTTTGTCAGGTAATATTGAGGGAGCAAATACGTCTGACTGGCGACGCATGATCGATCTCAACGTTCTGGGATTGATGTATGCAACTCATGCGGTTCTTCCTATCTTGAAGGCACAAGGATCGGGACATATCGTTAACATTTCATCGGTTGCCGGTCGAACCGCACGAGTAGGAATCGGTGGCTACAATGTCACAAAATGGGGAGTCAATGGATTCTCGGAATCGTTGCGGCAGGAAGTGTGCAAGCACAATATTCGCGTCACTATCATCGAACCAGGCATGGTGGATACGGAAATCGACAGCCACATTACCGATCCAATCGCCAAACAGCGCACCGAAGAACGGCGTAAATCGATCGTTCCTCTGCAAAGCGAAGACGTTGCAGCCGCGATCGTTTATGCCGTGACGCAGCCGCCGCGTGTGAATGTCAACGAAATTCTAATTCGACCCACCGATCAAGACTGGTAGATCGCAAATAGCGAAGCGGCTGTTTCTGTGAGAACCGCTTAAGTTTAGCGCTTGACCGTATCGGCGGACTGATTGAACAACAGATCCCGCGCCTGATCTGGACTGATTACTTGATCTTTAAAAGCTTCTGCTTTCTCATAAGCGCGAATGGTTGCAGGACGGGCTTTTATCGCTTCAAACCAGCGTTGCAGGTGGGGAAAATCTTCGATTTTTTGGTTTTGCTTTTCGTAGGGCACGATCCAGGGATAAGCAGCGATATCGGCGATCGAATAATCACCGACAATAAATTCGCGATCGCTTAATCGTTTATTCAACACTGCATACAAACGTCCTGTTTCATTCACATAGCGGTTAATCGCGTAGGGAATTTTTTCAGGGGCGTATTGAGTGAAATGATGGTTTTGTCCTGCCATCGGTCCGAGTCCGCCCATCTGCCAAAATAGCCATTGCAGAACCTCTGCGCGATCGCGAATATTTGCTGGAATCAACTTTCCGCTTTTTTCTGCCAAATACAGCAGAATCGCACCAGACTCAAAAACAGAAATCGGTTCGCCACCCTCAGCAGGTTCGCGATCCACGATTGCAGGGATGCGATTATTGGGGGAAATCTTTAGGAACTCTGGTTTAAATTGATCGCCCGTGCCAATGTTAATCGGAACGAGGGTGTAGGGTAGCCCAACTTCCTCTAGAAACAGAGTAATTTTATGTCCGTTTGGTGTCGTCCAGTAGTAAAGGTCAATCATGATGATGTTTCCTGAATATTACAAAGATTAGGTTTTAGCGATCGCTTTCAGCGCCGAACTGACAGCTCAAAGATAATCAATGCTGTGGTTGCCATGCGCTCAATTATTTCTCCTCCTACACACCATGCTGCTTAAACCATGCCTGAAGGCGTTTCCAACCATCTTTGGCTTCTTTCTCGCGGTAAGAGGGGCGATAATCGGCAAAAAAGGCGTGGGGTGCATTGGGGTAGACAATGATGTCAGATTTGCTGCTGCTGGACTTCAAGCGATCGCGCATCTGCTCTACTGTATCGAGGGTAATGCCCGTATCCTTGCCACCATAGAGTCCGAGAATGGGGACGTTCAGCGCCGAGGCAATATCGACGGGATGTTTGGGTGTCAGTTCGGTGGCATTGCCCACCAGCCGACCGTACCATGCCACCCCTGCCTTGACTTGGGGATTATGCGCTGAGTACAGCCAGGTAATGCGTCCGCCCCAGCAAAAGCCGGTAATCGCCAATTTATCGGCATTCCCCTCGGCTGACTTTACCGCCCAGTCTACCGTAGCATCCAGATCGGACAGCACTTGGGCATCCGGTACTTTGGCGACTACTTGGCGAATTTCATCAACGTTGCTTAACTTTAAAACATCGCCCTGACGCACAAACAATTGGGGTGCGATCGCTAGGTACCCCAATTTGGCAAAGCGACGGCAAACATCCTGAATATGCTCGTGTACGCCAAAGATTTCCTGAATCACCAAGACAATCGGGAAATTTCCACTTTTTGCTGGCATCGCCCTGTAAGCTGGAATTTCGCCATCTTTAACTGGAATTTTCACTGCACCCGTGACTAATCCCTTGGCATCAGTCGCAATCGTTTTGGCAGAAATGGGTTGCACTGCTAGGGCAAAACCTGTTGTCAGGGTAGCCGTAACCATAAATTGGCGGCGCGTGATTTCTTTCATTCTCTTTACCTTGAGCTATGCAGTCTCAATCCTAGTTAAGGAGGAAATGAGCTGTAACCAAACAGCCATTAGGCAGATGCAATAGCTAGGAAATCTAATTATCAAGATCGAAAACAAGTGTAAACAAAAAATAAAGTTGTTGACTAGAAAATAAATTTCTATCTAAAGAATAAAGCTTGCCACGGGTAAATACCTGGGGTAGTTGGGAGGTTATGGATGGGACGCGATCGCTCTTTTACGAAACCATATACAGGCGTAACCCTTCTCTCGCTTCGGCGTCGAACTTTAACCCCACCACCTTTTCTTCAGTGTTTATTACCGCCTGCTCTTTCTCAACCCATACCCCACCCTCTTCCATCTGAATACTCTCAATGGTGGCCAACTGACAGTACGAACTTGCCTCGTTAATCAAAAAAAGGCTTGTCCCGATTAACAAGGTAGTTTCCTTAATCTTTGCTCTTGTAGCCTTACAAGCCGGAAACCACCTTGTAATTTGACCAATTTCCTTCGCTTGTCCTATTGATTTCTGCCGATCAACAACTTTATAAGTCACCAACTCAGCTAGGGCTTGACACAAGGTTTCGACAAAGTCGCATAATTCTAGCAGCGCCTTTGAACCCAGGATGTTGTCTATATCAGCCCCGTGAGCTGCATCATTGCGATAGGTAATCAGTTCCTTGAGTTCTCCTTCCGCAGTGTTTCCACTTGCCCGAACCTCCAAGAAATGCTTTACGGCTCTATGCTTCTCCACCCAGCCCCAAGCATTTGGGATTCCAGCGCTAGTTAACAATTGCTCCAGCACTCCTTTCCATAAATTTTGCTCGTGCAAGAGAAACGCATCGGGCAACAAGGCGTATTCCTCTTCACCAGTAACCCCACGAAATAAACCTCGAACAACCTGGTCAATCGAAAGGTGTTCAAACCTGTTCTTCTTTAGGTCACACAGCAAACGTCCCACACCCATCCGGTGAGTATTCTGGATTGTTTTTTCGAGATCTATATAACGTGGAAATATACTCGGCAGAAGCCTTACCCAATCGGTGACTAAGTTTTCAACAAAACGTTCATAAATGGCATACAAGCGCGTTACCACAGTACAGTGATCGTACACTCGCCATTCGGTTAGCCCTGGCACATCCTTCATTAGTACAGTAAGTTCTGTTTCCTCGTCCGATTCCTGTCTTGTTACAGAACCCTTTGCAAACACAATTCCTCTAACCCTCTCGTTAGTCTGGATGAGTGCCCGGACAGTGTAAATATTCCCTTTCACTGTCTTGAGAAGCCCTTGAAACATCGTCATTTACTCTCCAATGACTTGCGAAATCATGCCATCGAATAGTCTTAGTCGCTCCTGGATATCAGCCTTAGTCCTTCCAGCACCTATCAATAGTTTTGATTCATCCTCTCTAAAAAGCTCCTTTGTCTTTTCAATCACTCTTAACTTTCGTTCAACTAACACGTTTGCGTGGGGCAAATTCCTGCTAAAGCTGACCATAACTGCATCGTAATAGGCTTTATGAGCGCGATTCTTCCAGGTATTAGACTCCGGATCATAGGGCTTAAATAAAGCCTCTTCGTAGATTGTGTGAGCCAGAGTGAGGGTTTCTAAAAAAAGGTTTTTAAGGAACTTGATATCTCCATCGGAAAAGTTCAGACTTCTTATCATATAGAGGTTGAAAAATCTCTCTAATCCGCTCTGAAAGTTATCGGCGTGCCGCAAAGAGAAGAAACGAAGAATCAACTCCGCATCTTCCATCTTTTGATAGAGTTTGTTTTTAGCCAGTTTATTCGATACTGCCTCTGTTTTTTCAGGAGTTTCTATAGGGATTCCCCAAGCCTCCGCAAATATGGGATGACGCGCTAGTTCGAGCAACAGTGAGTTGAACTTTCCCTGATACAAACAATTGCGTACCTCCTGGGAACTTAAATCCACCCCTCCATTATTAAGGCGCTCGAAGGTAAGCTGCTTTAGGAGCAGCGCTTCTTCAGGATTAGATGCCGACTCTGTGATAAGTACTATAGATGAGATAGAGCGACGGTCAATTCCTGCCCTAATTTTCCCAGGAAGTTCAGCGTAATTACGTCCATTCAGTTCTGGCCAAAGTTCGAGTCCAGTCAGCTTGAGTCGGTTTTCATAAAAAGCTTGAATGGCGTTGATTCTCTGTTGACCATCCATCACCTCATACGAGTTAAACTTCGTCTCGTAAAGAACAATTGGAGGGACGGGAATGTTTATAAGAAACGACTCGATTAGTCGTGATTGCATCTTTGAATCCCAACGCGCCCTTCTCTGATAAAAAGGTCGTAAATCCATATAATCAGGCTTTTTTAAGGCTTCAACAAAGTTAGGAAGCTTTTCACGATTGATTTCGGTGAGTATTCTTTGCTCTCCTTTCTCGTACTTTGCATTTATCTCACCATCAGACATTTCTGTGCGATTTTTTGAGGTTGACACCTCCCACATCTTTTCTTCAGTTGGTGCAAGTGGCATTGGCTGCTTCCTCCAGAAGAGCGGTATTATAAAACATTGTCAAAATTCAAAAGAATCAACTACGTCCAGTTCAAATTTTTCGTGGATAATTGTATGTCCAATGCTTCTGTAAACTTCATAAAAAATATACGATTTACTAAAAATTAATAACGCAGTTACTAATGCTAAACTTGCTGATATTTGGCAATCATTGCTAAAGCTCTTGTTTAGAATGCTAAAGCCTTTATTGTTCACTGCCTCAAACCAGTCTTCAATCAACACATCAAAGGTTTTAGGTAATCTACGGAGCGCACCCATATCAACCATTGTCCTTCCAGGAGAACGGGCATAAATTTTGACCATGTTGTAGGGGACTCCTGACTGGTTGGCAACTGCCCGAAGTGTTCAATTTTCTTTGCCAGCAAACTCCTTAATTCTAAAATTAACCAGTTCATCTCTAGAGATGAACTGGTTAATTTTAACCTATTTTAATTAGTAATATAAAAAAATATCATTTTAGTTTAGCAAAAAAAGTTATTGCTCCGGTGATGAATCATCACAACAACTCCATTGACAGGAGTATCTTGTCAGTTGTCAAGCGCTCGCACTAAAACACAACTTACGGCTTTAATCAAACAGATGCGCTCTTAAAGAAATTAGTTAGGAAGGTGGCAAAGGTGGCACTGCGAATCCAAGTATGAAGTAGAATTTGCCGTTAAACTCAAACTCTCTGAGCATCTCCATACCAAGTTTTTGAGTATGCGCCCGAAGACTTCGCAAATTGTCATTGACTACGAAAGCAACGCCAGCATTGAACCGTGTGGCGACTTGAGCTAGAAGTGCTTGAAATAAACCTTGTAAGATACCACTTCCACGGTAAGCAGTTGCAACACAAACCGGACCATACCAAAAGGAATGATAATTGCTTAAAGGTTGCCCATAAAACATTATGTCTGGATACAAGCTCATTATATATTTGAGCAAGGGAATCTCCTGAGAGTATTCTTGAGTTGTTGCACAAACATATCCAACCACTAGGTTCTCCTGCTCAGCAACCATTACTGCCAAATTTTCGTTGAGCGCTGCCAGATGAAAATCATCCTTAAAGTCAATTGATAGAAAGCCATTCTGCCTCTCTAGCTCAGACAAGTTAGACACGAGATTCTTTCTATGCAAAGCGAGAATTTCAGGATAATCAGCCGCTAATGCTCGTCTAAAAATGATGTTCGTCATGTTTATTATATCTCTTGCAAATTAGCTCAAAAATAGGTATGAACGCCGTAATATAGCAATCTTTTTAAAGCTGTAAACAGGTATTTTTTCTAATTTAGAGACGCGATGTATTTTGTTTTTACTGAAATTTACGCATTATTTAAGATTGTTATAAGCTGTAATACTACTTGCCTGCGGCTATTGAAAAGTTAAAATTTATTCTTCAATAAAATTCAGTCTATGAATTGAGTTAGTACACGTTCCAACTCATCCGGTTGAAAAGTACCCTCAGCAGGTTGCCGATTCTGGTGCGCTGGTTCCAAATAAAGGTATTCACAATAAATATTCGTAAATTGAGTGTGGCGTTTAATCGCCCAATCAAAGATACAAGCTCCTGTCAACACAGCAAAGGAAAAATCTGTATTTTGAATCGCACAATGACTGAAGTTGGCATCGGTTAAGTTCGCTTTCCTAAAGGACGTTCCAGGATTACTTTGAATCGCTTGAATTAGCCATTTGAGAATACGGAAGGTCAAGAACGCGGAAACGAACATCAGCAGTAGGAGGAACAATCCTTGAACGATTGCTCCATCAACGAAGCCAAGGATGCTAACAATCACAAGCCCAAGGGTGAGCGTCACCATTACTGCAAACAGTACAGCAATGGCTGCAATGTTCAAGAAGCTCGTGATTTGTGGAAAGCGGAAGGCAATCTTATCCCGGATGAAGCCTCCCAACACCAGAGCTAATATCGGAAGCGCGCTGAAAAAGAAGTTGAGTCCCTTATTAGAGCGATCGCCCAACAATACCATTGACACTTGGGCAGCGATCGCGCTGAAGACAAGTAAAACAACTGGACCAACGATAGCGGCAGCAACTAGAATATTTACCTGGCGGCGGCTCTGACCCGTTTTGGCCCTCTCAAACGTTGCCCCAATTAAGGTCGCCCCGGTGAAATTGCACCCCCGCAAGTCAGAGCCACTGAAGTCTGCGTCAGCCAAGTCCTGCCCTTTGAAAGAGCAATTTTGCAAGTTTCGGTTGGCGTAGTTTCGATTGGTCATTATTTGCTGGCTTCATCAGTATCAACAGCTACAGAGTATATTTTCATAAAATTGCCCGATGGTAGGACTTACGCATTGACAGAAGCCAAGTTCTGGGCAGTCGCCCAGCTTCTTTTCTAGGGGTTTCAGGATGAAGTCAGGCGCTACCTGAAGAGACAGATTTCAGTTTATACCCATTTTAAATTAACCTTCTTGAGGCATAACTTCTCTCAGATTTTTTTAAGTTGTGGATAAAGGGATTGATATCGCATCCAAGCCTCTTCTAAGTTTGAATCAACTGATTGGGGAGTTGCAGCAAGCGTTGGGGTGGCTGCCAGTTTGAGCGTGTCATTAGCATCTGCGTATACACCAATTCCGATACCCGCCAATAGAGCAGCACCACGCGCGGAAGCAGCAGCAACGGTAGTTGCATAGAGGGGTATTCTCAATACATCAGTTAGTAATTGTTTCCAAGGCATTTCTGCCGTTCCACCGCCGGCTAAACGCAGTTGTGTCGCTTTAAAACCTGTTGCCTCTAGTGCTTCAAAACCTTGTCGCAAGGCAAAAGCAACTCCCTCTAAAGCCGCCCGCATCAGGTGCGCTTGTGTGTGATGAAGTCCAAGCCCTACCCATGCCCCACGTACATAGGGGTCAAGATGTGGAGTTCGCTCGCCTGTGAGATATGGCAAGAATGTCAACCCTTCACATCCTGGGGGAACAGAAAACGCTTGAGTATAGACTTGCTCCCAGCTCAAGCCGAGGATACCTCGCACCCACTCAAGCGCTAACCCCGCATTTTGCATTGCGGCAAGGGTGTACCACTGGTTCGGTACGGCGGCTCGATAGAGATGTGTACGACCATGAGGATCGATAATGGGTTGGGATCGAGGTGTAATGATTTGAGCGCCTGTGCCGATGGTTAGTTGAACTAAACCAGGTAGTAGTCCGTTACCAAGTGCCGCCGCTGCCGTATCCGCAGCACCAGCGATCGCGGGTAAGCCAACAGGTAAGCCAAGATGCTCTGAAGCAACAGTTGTTAGGTAGCCGGAGATCGCACTAGACGGGATAATTTTAGGTAACTGATCGCAACGTAGATTCAGCGCTGAGATGGCATCCCCTGCCCAGTTGTCCGACACAACATCGTAAAGCAAAGTACCGCTAGCATCAGATGGTTCGGTTGCGACTTCTCCAGTCATCCGTAACCGCAGCCAATCTTTTGGCTGGAGTGCCCAACGGGCTTCGGTGTAGACAGTAGCCTCGTGTTCTCGTAGCCACAACAAAGTGGGGCCGGCCATTCCAGCCGTAACCGGGTTGCCCAAGCGCTCTAGAATAGTGGCATCGAGCGAATGATAAGTGTTAAGCGTGGCACTAGAGCGAGTATCTGCCCAGAGGATAGCAGGACGCAGAGGCTGACCCGACTCCGAAGCTAGGACAACACCATGCATTTGTCCTGAAAGTGCGATCGCCTGTACCCCATCAGCGCGATCTCCCACTGCCTTCCTAACAGCCGAGGCAACAGCTAACCACCAATCTTGTGGTTCCGACTCAGCCCATCCAGGGTGGGGTGAATGAACGGGATAAGAGCTTGATGCTTCACCTATAGTGGTTCCGTCTGTCGCTAGGAGCAATGCCTTAGCAGAGCCTGTTCCTAAATCTATGCCAAGCAGCATTAGGCTAGTCCTCAAATCATTCAGCGTCTTAGCAAACGGGCGATCGCTTGCACCAATTCTTCCGGTTCGACAGGCTTCGAGATGTGCATCCCAAATCCGGCAGCTAAGGCTTGCTGCTGATTGATTTCTCCAGCATAGGCAGTAAGTGCGATCGCAGGAATCGTGCCTCCCTGTTGGGGCGACCACTTTCTAATTTGCCGAATCAGCGCATAACCATCCATCTCTGGCATCCCAATGTCACATAACAACAGATCGGGGACAGATTGATTCAGGTGGGTCAATGCCTGTACACCCGAAGCGGCTGTCGTAACTTCTGCACCAGATTGCGTCAGGGTGAATGCTGCCAACTCCCGCATATCTGCATCGTCGTCCACAACCAAGACCCGAACACCTGCTAAGTCTGTCGCACTTTCTGAATGCCTGCGATCGGAAGAGGGTTCCGGCTCAACGAGGTTTAACGGGAGCCGGATGGTAAATGTAGCCCCTAAGTTTTGTCCTAAGCTGTCTGCTTGAACGGTTCCTCCATGCAGTTCGGTAAAATGACGGACGATCGCTAGTCCCAATCCCAATCCGCCGAATTGTCGGGTCGTTGTCCCATCTTCTTGACGGAAGTAGTCAAACACATAGGGTAAGAAGTCTCGACTGATGCCTTTTCCAGTATCTTTGACTTGAATCTGAGTATACGTGCCAACTTGCTCTAGTCGCACTTCGATTCGTCCTCCGCTTGGGGTGAACTTCACGGCATTGGAAAGGAGGTTCCAGACTACTTGTTGCAGGCGATTCGTATCGCCTAAAACCGTTCCTGAAACGGGATTAAATATAGTCTGGATTTGAATGTGTTTGGCTTCGGCTGCTAGTCGTACCGTTTCTAGGGCGGCTTCAATCGTTCCTGCTAGATTTACGGGAGCGACGTTTAACGTCATTTTTCCTTGCAGAATGCGGGAAACATCCAACAAGTCCTCAATTAATTGGGCTTGCAGCTTGGCGTTGCGTTCGATCGTTTCCAGGGCTTGCTGCGTTTTTGTGGCATCGAGTCGCCCAGTTCGGAGCAATTTTGTCCAGCCCAGAATCGGATTGAGAGGCGATCGCAACTCGTGGGACAACACCGCTAAAAATTCGTCTTTAATCCGGTTAGCGGTTTCTGCTTTTGCGCGATCGCTTTGAGCCGCCCGGTACAACTGAGCATTGTCAATCGCCAAGGAAGCACGACGAGCCAATTCCTCTGCTAGTTGCAAATCTGCCGGGGTATACTGTCGTTCAGATTCGGCGGCGATAAAGGAGATAACCCCTAGAATTCGTGCCTGAGTTCGTAGTGGCACCGTCATTACCGATCTGAATCCCACCTGCCGTAGAATCTCTAAATGCTCTGAATCACGCGCTGCCTGTACCAACAGTTCATCGGGAATCTCCGGCACCAAATCAGATTCCCCAGTTCGCAATGTAAATGCAGCACCGCGAGGGTCATCGGGGTTTATAGGATACTTGTCTCTAATCTGATAGGCCCATTCCAGCTTGGCAGGGTCGATGTGAGCAACTGCAATCTGCTCGATCGCACCCTCCTCTTCTATCATGTGAACCGTACACCAGTCCGCTAATTCCGGCACTGTAAGCTGCGCGACTCGCTCTAGAGTCGTTTGATAATCGAGTGAGGATGCAAGCACCGCACTTGCCTCAGAGAGAAAGCGTTGGGCAAGCTCTAACCTGACGCGTTCAGTCACATCGACTACATAAATTAAAACCCCTTCTACCTGACCATTTGAGTTAACAGTCGGAAGATAGTAAACGTTGTAATAACCGGGACGGCGATCGCTGCGTCCGGGAACATTCACCGCAAAGTTCGGTGAAATAAAGGGATTTCCTGTGGTGTAGATCTGATGAAAGACTTCAACTAATTTGGGATCGAATTGCCCAAAAAGTTCTGGAATGGAATGTCCTAAGTGTTGCTCGCGGCTTAATCCATTAATTTCTGCTAATGCTTCGTTGATGGCAATAAATCGCTGCTTTTCATCTAACAGAGCAAGTCCAATGGGTGATGTTTCAAAAATAGTTTCCAGTTGGCGCTGTGCGGCTTCTGTCTGAGAACGGGCAAGGCGTTCGCGTTCTAACAGTTGTTCTCGTTCTTGTTCTGCTTGCTTGCGCTCCGTCACATCCAGCACAAGCGATAACACCGAAATCATCCGTCCCGATTCGTCCCTGAGACTGGAGTTATACCACTCGCAATGCACAATGTTGCGATCTTTCGTGTAATTGCGGTTGTATGAAAAAATATGGGGTTCTTCACCATAGACCAGCCGTTGGCAGACTTCAGCAACTGGTTCCAGGTCTTCCTCAAAGACAAAAGGTATCTCTGTTAAAGATTTGCCCAGGATTTCTTCGGCTTTCCAGCCCAAAATGCGCTCTGCACCAACAGACCACCGAATGACTCGAAAGTCTCGATCCCATTCAACCACTGCCATTGGAGAGTTTTCAACATGGAAGTTGAGCTTTTGTAGCGCTTGACGCAACGCCTCTTCCGCTTGCTTGCGTTCTGTGATATTTATGACGACACCAATCGAGTGCTTGGGATTTCCCTGAACATCATAAGTAAACTTTCCTCTCGCTTCCACCCAGTGAACCGAGCCATCTGACCAACGTAGGCGATATTCATGGTGATACTCTTTCTTTTGGGCTATCGCTTGCTGAAATTTCGCCTCAGCTTCTGCTAGGTCATCGGGATGAACCCGACTTGCCCAAACTTCATGGCTGGGTTCGCATTCATTCGGTTGTAGACCCAGGACGGTGAAGTGGCCTTCTGACCAAAGCAATGCATCGGTCTGGATGTCCCAGTCCCACGTTCCCATGCGTCCCACCTTCAAGGCGAGTTGCAGGTGAGCTTCACTTTCTCGCAATTGTTCTTCTGCCCGCGATCGCTCTACGGCTAGCCAGGTTTTTTGAGCAATTCGCTCCATCTGTACCACATCTTCCTCCGTCCAGCGCCGGGGAGCCACATGGTGCAACACCAACAATGCAACAAATCGCCCTTCTTTCACCAATGGAACACACACGAGAGATTTAGTTTGAATTGCATCAAAGGCAGCCGCCCCAACTCCGGTTGTCCGAGGATCGCGATCGACATCGTCTACGACAATAGTTTTGCCCTGCTTTAATTCAGCAATGAGTTCACGACCAAAGGAATCCATATGATGGCTACCGACGATGCTGATGACACCATTGCAATAGTCGCGATCGACGATGACGTATTCCTGAGTGGAATCAATTTCACCGTAGGTACAGCGAGTGACATTGAAGTGCTCTCCTGCGGAGCGAACCACCCGCCACATAATTTCCTTCGAGTCTTGAATGGCACGAATCGCATCATTCAGTTCAATCAGAAACTGCTGCTGTCGTTCTTTTTCCTGTAGCTCTGCCAGCAGTGACTCAATCTGTTGCCTTGCCCGCACCTGGGCTGTCACGTCCATGTTATAAACCAACACGCCCTGAATGGTTTCCTCCGCATCCCGCCAAGGCGCAAAGATGCAGTTGAAAAATCCTTCTTCCAACACACCATTGCTGTTTCGATCCCAGTAAGCAGGCGACTCATTTCCAATGAACGGTTCTCCCGTTCGGTAAACACGATCGAGCGCTTCAAAGTAAATTTGCCCCTCTAGCTCCGGGAAAACGTCCCGCATTGATTTGCCGATAATATCTGAAGTGCGCCCAGCCACTTGCAGATAGGTTGGATTGGCAAATTCATATATAAGATCGGAACCTTTCACAATTCCAATCATGGCAGGCAATTGCATCAGGATGTCATGCAACCGCTGGCGTTCGGTTTCGGCTTCGAGTCGGGCAGATTGTTCTCGTTTTAAAAGGCGATCGCGCTCCGCTTCCATTTGTTTGCGTTGGGTGATGTCAACCGAAACGCCAATCATGCGAACTCCTCGTCCCGTCTCATCCCGATAGACTTGCCCCTGACTGTTGAGCCAGCGCACAACGCCGTCTGGACAAATTACTCGATACTCCGGTGTGTAGGGCTGTTCTCCAGCCATTGCCCCTGCCGTCGCTTGGATCACCTGTTGTCGATCGTCTGGATGAATGAGCGCAACAAACTCTTCTCCCGTCCCTTCATAAAGACCCCAAAAGTCTAGAGCATTAGCAGAACACACCACTCGATTGCTCTGCAAATCCATATCCCAGACAACCGTTTGAGCCGCCGTCAGTGCTAATTGCAGGCGTTCATCGCTTTCTCGGAATGCCTGTTCAATTTGTTTGTAATCGGTCACGTCTTTGAAGATAACGACGGCTGCAATAATCTGTCCCTGGTTATCTAAAATCGGTGCTGAGTTGACGTTAATGAAGACGCGGCTACCATCATCTCGATGAATTTCTATCTGTTCGTTGGTAACGATCTCACCTGTTTTTAGCGATCGCACCAATGGATACTCATGAGGGGCATAGAGCTGACCATTTAAGCGAAAGATTTCACAGGGAATCAGGGGTGCATATTCCTCAAGCTCAAGCAACTGTTCGTAACCATACCCAACAATTTGCTTGGTTTGTTCGTTCGCCAGAGCTAACTTACCGGATGCCGCATCAGCAATCATGACTCCAGCAGGCATTTGTCGCAATACGGCTTCAAATCGGGCGCGTTCAATTTCAAGCTCGTGCAACAACCGTTCTCGTTCTGCCTCCGCTTGCTTGCGATCGCTAACATCTCGAAAATAAATGGCTACCCCTGCCGTCGAGGGATAGGCATTCGCCTCTATCCAACACTGGATCGGTTCCCCAAATTCTTCCCACGAAACAGGAACCTGTTGTGCCACTGCCCGATGTAGTTCCCGATATGCAATGCCACCGACCAACTCAGGAAAAACCTCATTCCAAACGTCCTTGCCCAATAACTCTTCTGGCGTTTTGTGCAGGATTTGAGCCGCCGCCCGATTCACGTAGGTGTAGCGCCAGTCGCGATCGAAGGCGACAAAAGCATCTGTAATGCTTTCTAGAATCGTTGCAACCTTGTGTTCAGTTTCTTGGGCAGGGAACAACTGTTCGCTTTCAAGAGTGCGGGCAAAGCGTTCAATGACTTCAGAGCGAGAAATTCCTCGCCTGTGAGCCTCTTGATCGAGCGATCGCCATGCTGTATCGGTGAGAGATAGGCTAACCCGTTGTTTCGTCTCTGAGTTCCAATTGCTAACAAACTTGCCTGTGCCGTCGCGCTTCATGAACAGCCATCCGTATACATACACGGTCTTCTCTATTCAATCTGAGTCGCTACGTCAGGAGAATCCGTCTTAAGAGAGATGCTTTGGAGAGAGGGAATACGGATACGGATGGTACCTACGAGAATCGGGCTAGCGTTCCTTCCTTTAGCGCTAAACTCATGCAAATTACGCAAGTGTTCGGCAACAGTTTCGACGAAACGTGACGACTCTCAAAGAGCCAGAAACCTTTTTGCGACTTGAGCCGAAATCTAATTTCTGGGGAGGTCGAATGGGTTAGTCTATACTGACAGATGGCAATTCCTAGCGGGTGAAGAGAGGCTTGTTCGACCAGCATAGCCAACAATTAGTGGAAAAAGATGCACCCCTGGCTGCGAGGATGCGCCCACGTACTCTTGATGAGTTTATCGGGCAAGACCACATCCTAGGCTCCGGGCGTTTGTTACGCCGTGCGATTCAAGCTGACCAGCTTTCTTCCCTGATTTTTTTTGGTCCACCGGGTACGGGGAAAACAACTCTGGCTCGGATTATCGCCAATACCACCCGCGCTCACTTCATTGCGATTAATGCCGTCCTTTCTGGGGTAAAAGAAATTCGGGATGCGATCGCTACCGCTCAAAAACGCCAAAAAGAACACACTCAGCGCACAATTCTTTTTGTTGACGAGGTTCATCGCTTCAATAAATCTCAACAGGACGCCCTGCTTCCTTGGGTGGAAAATGGGACGGTGATTCTGATTGGTGCAACCACAGAAAATCCCTATTTTGAAGTTAACAAAGCTCTTGTCAGCCGTTCCCGCATCTTTCAGCTTAAACCTCTCAATGAAGCTGACTTACGCCGCGTCCTCGAACAGGCACTCGCTGACTCAGAACGCGGTTATGGTCAGCTATCTGTAATCTTAGAGCCGGATGCGATCGCACATTTGGTCAATGTCGCTAACGGTGATGCCCGTTCCTTACTCAATGCCTTGGAATTAGCCGTCGAAACCACACCCCCCGACGAAACTGGAACGATTCGCATTACGCTATCTGTCGCGGAGGAATCGATTCAGCAGAGGGCTGTACTCTATGACAAGGAAGGAGACGCCCACTTCGATACGATTAGTGCCTTTATCAAAAGTTTGCGCGGTTCCGACCCGGATGCAGCTTTATATTGGCTAGCAAAAATGGTTTATGCCGGGGAAGACCCCCGCTTCATTTTCCGGCGAATGTTAATTTTAGCCAGTGAAGATGTGGGACTCGCTGACCCCAATGCCTTAGTTGTTGTAAATGCCTGCGCCAGTGCCTTTGAGTGGGTGGGGATGCCAGAAGGACGCTATCACTTGGCTCAAGCCACGCTTTATCTCGCCAATGCGCCCAAATCTAACAGCACGATGGGATTTTTTGATGCGCTAGCGGTGGTTGAAAAGGAACGGGAGGCAGAGGTACCCAATCACCTCAAGGATGCCAACCGGGACAAGAAAGGATTGGGACATGGTGCAGGCTATCTTTATCCTCACGCCTACCGCGACCACTGGGTAGCACAACAGTATTTACCGAGTAGTTTGCAGGGACAGGTGTTTTATCAACCTTCAACACAGGGATTTGAAGGAGAAATTAAGACGCAGGTGGCGCGTCATCGGGAAGCACAGTTGGAAGCAGTGGCAGAAGGTGTTTTTATCTCACCCGTGGAAGTGCTAACAACAGGCCCGACTGACCGCACAGTTGACCGTTGGTTGCAGCGCACGTTGAGTCAGATTGGCGAGCAACTTGGAGGGATACGCGATCGCATTTTCACACTTGCTCAACTTCAGCGTCACCATGTCATTTTGGACTTAAATGCCGGGAGTGGTTTACTCACCTTTGAAGCTTTGCGTCGCGTGCCAGAAGGTGGCGTTTATGCCTGTACTCGCACTGCTGATGAAGCAAAGGCACTCCAAGAGCAAGTGGTAGCGCTTCCAGAACTCAATCGTCCCGTCCTATTGAGTGCTACCTTAACCCAATTGCCAAAGGTTTTAGCTGCCCAATCCTCTGATATCCGATTTGACTGCATCATCGGGCGCAATGCACTTATCCACGAACCGGATAAAGCAGCAGCAGCCAAATGGTTAGCCCAATTACTGCAACAGTCGGGCGTTTTGGTACTTGCAGAAACAGTGCCACGCCACACGCAACGACTTTATCGTTTGCTCGAAAAGTCGAAACCCAATGCCGACTTATACCAGCGATTAGTGGCAGCGGAAGAGGCAATTTACAGCGACATGTCAGATCCAATGGTCAACTGGGATGCGTTTGATTTGAGAAAAGCTTTCGAGTCGGCGGGATTGGTGGTTGAAGTAACTGAGGAGCGATCGCAAACCTCTATGCATATTACACCAGCCTTAATTGACCGCTGGTTCGCAACGACTTCTGTAACGAATAGACCCTCCTATGCGGCGCATTTGGCGAAGCACCTCCAAGAACAAGAAATTCGGACTATAAAAGAGCTATTTATCCGCTCCCTGCTTCATCAGACCGTTAATTGGGAAAGCGCGATCGCTTTTGTACGATCTTCGCTATCGTAGGGGACGTGACGGATTTCCGATTCATTTCGAGTATTTAGATTATGGAAGAAGTTCTTGAGATACTCAAAAAAGTCATTCTAGGGCTAGTTGGTGGTGGAGCGGCGTTATTAGCTTTCTATCTGGCACTGTTTTTTTCGATTATGGTTCTGGTTCCTACCAGTTCTCCTAATCAACTAGAAGAATGGACAAACACTGTGGTGACAGTGTTTGGTATCAAAATGACTCTACTCTGGATGCAACGCTTAAAAGGGGCTGCCATTGGTATGGGTATTGTCCTTCCCCTTGCTGCCATTGCTTGGTTTTCACTCCGAACATTAATTAAGCAACAGTAGTAATAACGAGTAATTTGTAATCAGACAGCAGTTTAACAAAACAGCGGTTAAGTTTTCAATGCTCAACCTAATTTATGGGCTTTGTTGCGGTAGCACTAGCGATTTTACCTTGATTCTGTCACTTAAAAAAAGCACTTCTTCCTATAAATTAGGCTAAAAAGAAGTAGACATCTACTGAAAAAAGGAGCTAAATTCATGAATCAATCTATTTCTAGATTAGTAGATAACCTGCCAAGTAGCAGCATGACCGTTTATATGCTGCGATCGCTTGATTATGTCGTTCCCGGTGAGTGGCAAAACGTCGTAGGGTTTGAAAACACTATCCGTGCGGTGACAGGTGTTACCGACAAAGACCTGATTGAGGAGATTGGCGAGAGAGCGATCGCGCTGTACAACGATCCAACCCAGAGTTATCAACAAACCTTATGGCTTTACCAAACAATTGATCGTGCCGATAGCGCTATCGGTGCAGCAGCACTGGCGAACAAAGTTGGCGAGAAAATCAGTTTTCTGAATTTTTTAAACCAGCTTACTCCCAAAGCGGATACCGTACAAGCGATTGATTTGTCCCTAAAGCTGGTTGTCGAGTTGATTGCCTTTTGTCGGTTGCACGGCATTCCTACCAGCATTGAAGCATTTAGAACTTCTTTAGGAAACTATCACAACGAATCCATAATGCGAATGGCTGCGCTAGTTGCTGTTGATGGATTGATTCCGCTTGGCCCCAACTTCATCCTCAAAGCTCAATCTATTCTTAGCCAGGTCAATCCTTCGCAATTAGAAGGAAATACGACCTATCAGAGTATCAACAGTGCAATCCCTGGCGGTACTACGGCTGGAAAATTAGGCTTCATCGGTGAGAGTTTTGCCTCAGTTAACGGCTGGATGAATAACTTTGTTGCATCTCGCGGGTTAACACAAGAAAATGTTTTGGGGCACTTACAACAGTTTATGAATACGGCTGATAGTAAGTTGGATTATCTAGCTGCATTCCTAGATATGTCAACCAATTACTACGAGCATACGGGTACGCAAACTGTAGCTCGAAATTTGATTTTACGAGCAGCCGAACAAACTGAAGGTAAAGGTAAAGACAAAAAGAAAAAGCACAAGGACAAAGAAAAGGAAAAAGGTAAAAAAAAGAAAGATTAACCAGAGTGCGATCGCTCCTCATTCTCTCAAATGGAGACAAGTACAGGCATCAAACGAGGAATAGAGAGTATAGAGCATGGTCGAACACGCCCTATTGAGGAGTTAGGGCAGGAAATGCTGTAAAAATAGGCTTTCAAGTTAGAACAACTAAGACGGTAGAAGAGCAAATAGAGGCAAATTACCTGTTTGTTAACATACACATTACTATCAAGATTTGATCTTGCAGAAATATCTTACCATGACGCAATCAGAAGAAATATCCGTCTCATTAGATATGATTCGCACTGACAGTGATATTGAATCTAAGGAAAAACAACATATATGTATAATTAAACGTTTTGCCAAAGTTATGCGAGATGGTGACGATTATCCATCAGTTATATGCTTTTTTGATGGCAAGCATTACAGACTTATTTACGGTATTAATCTTTTGAAAGCTGCTGAATTAGCGGGACAGAAGACTATCCTAGTAGATGTTCATTCTAACCCGTATATTTATCCACGCAAAAATGACGATAAGGGTAGGACTGTTAAGAAGGTACTATCCCTACTAGAGGCAATGGGTGAAGATGAGAAATTGAACTGGTCAACCTATAAAATTGCTGCTATATGTTGTGTTAGCGAGCGCACAGTCTGTAATTGGATCAAGAAATGTGGCTACGAAGCTCCCGAAGTAATTCAAGCATGGAATAGACACGGTGCAAAAAGAGATTACCAAGTTAATACACATAACATTCGTCAAAGCAATCAATCAAAATCAAAAGCAAATGGATTTAATTGGACTGCTATTAATGACAAGCAATTTGAAGAAATTGTGTATGAACTAGTCAAGTCTTATAATCCAAATTATATCGATTGGAGAACTGGAACAGGTGGTAAGGGCAGAGATATAGAGGCTAAGTTCAAAATAAATGGTGGCTTGGATGAAGAGAGAGAAGAACTCTACTTTATTGAAGCCAAGCACTTTAAAAAAGGCGTAAACTGGGTACATCTTTCAAATGCATTTACTTGGGCAGAAAAATTCAAGCCTTCAGTTTTTGTTATTGCTGTTTCAAGTCATTTAGCTAATAATTGTAGAGATGAAATATCAGATTGGGAAAAGATTCATTCATATATTCATGTTATTCGTTGGGATCGAAAAAATATTCAAGAATTAGTTTTATCTAAACCAGCTGTCAAAAATCTAGCTGTAAAGTTAAAACTAATACCTAAATCTATGCAATGACAATTGCCTTAAACTTTTAGTGAGATCGCCTACCGCCGTAGCTTGGGTTGACGCTCTTGTAAGCCAACGCCCACTTCCGTCCAATATCTACGCCAAAGGCAGCAATCGCATTTCAGCATTGGTGAGGATAGCGATCGCTTAATTTATCAATCGCGCCAGATCCCAATTAGTCTGCCTCAGAAATGCACTCGCTAAAGATGTCATTCAAGTCAAATCTAGGGAAAAATTGGCTCTGTTGAACTAAAACGTAGCGCTCATCGTGGAACTGATAAATTTCAATTTTCTGTCGGCGGATGATCCAATGATGGTTGTTACGATGCATTCGTTACGATGCAGTCGCCGGTGATGACTGCCAAAAAGACTAACGGGGAAAAGAAACCACGCGAAAAGATGCTTCTGCGGATAGAGATTCCCTACACTCAGTAGAAGTAAGAGTGGGATGCGATCGCTCTCTAGAAATCCTCAAGAGAATTTGATTCTTTCTGTTGCCACTCGATTTTATACATCGCACCCCTATTTTTGCGCCATTTTGTAGACTTTAGGTAAGCCACTCAAAGTGGCGGCTTACTGAGTAAAGAAGCATTACCATGTCTGAAACTCAACCAGTACCAGAAAAAACCAATGCTGCTCCCACCGTACAGAATTCTCCACAACTCAAGCCGGGAGGAATTCTCAGCAATTGGAAAACCAGAGTCGGGATTATCGCTACGGCAGTCATTGCTGTTGTTTTTGGCTTGTTTGTTCTCGGTTTCTTTTGGCAGCACATGATTGCAGGGATGGGTATGAGGTCTTGGTCTAGCCATGCGCGTGCCACACCGATTGAGTGCATGATTAAGGACACGAACAATGATGGTTATGTTAGCTGTAGCGCCATGCTAGGTGGCGAAGTCGTACCACTTGAGTGTGGAGCCAACATATTGAATATTGGCTGCCGAGTGAATTATGGTGCAGCGGCTGCTCCTCCCGTGCGTCCATTCAATCTGCCAAATGTTCGCGGAAGTTCCTGAAATTCTAAGAAACTTTTGCCCAAAGTTCCACAGAGCTAGCGCTTAACATCTCAAACTAGGTGTTCCTGAGTCGCGATCGCAGATGGTTTGGCGTACACACTCTACTCTACTGGAGACTAAGTAGAACGAATTTCGTGCAGAATTCTGCAACGACAGAAAACATCACTCTCCTCAATATCGGAGAGTTTACACCAAACTATTTGCGGTTCCCGCCCCAAGCTTACCAAACCATCTGCGGTTGAATCAAAAACAGCCTAAAGACCAAAACCCTTGCGTGTCGTCACTTCCCCCCACTTCCTGCATACATAGTCCAGAATTCACCAAACCATCTGCTATCACGCGATGGATGGCAAATTCGTTCCGATATCAGACCAAATATGAAACTAATAATCCCTACCGAAATTGCATCTGATATCGAGCCGCGTTTACCTCCCAATTTACAGGTGGTACGTGTGGATAGTGAGGGCAATCTTGACGGCGATGCCAGCGATGCTGAAGTTTATTTCAACTGGATTCTGCTAAAACCAACTACTTTGCATAAAGTTCTCGCGGCTGCACCCGCGCTGCGTTGGCAACACACCCCTAGTGCCGGGGTAAATCACATTCTGACACCAACGTTTTTGGAACGGGAGATTACGCTCACGAATGGCGCAGGGGTTCATGCAATTCCGATTGCGGAATTTGTCCTGATGTTTATGCTCTATCATGCGAAGAATTTACCTCAACTACAAGCGTTTCAAGCTGAACGTAATTGGGGGAGAGGCATAACACTGAAAGAGTTGAAGGATGCAACCTTGCTAATTATTGGTGCGGGAAGTATTGGCGTCGCGATCGCGCAACGTGCGTCATCTTTTGGAATGAGAGTTTGGGGTAGCCGTCGCCATCCCGAACCGCTACCGGAGTTTGACAAAGTCGTGAGTGCAACCGAATGGCGATCGCTGCTTCCGGAAGCTGATTATGTCGTCGTTAGCACACCTTTGACACCGGAGACGAAAGGCACGATGGACGCAGCAGTTTTTCAAGCCATGCGTCCATCTGCCTTTTTCATTAATATTGCTAGAGGTGCAATCGTCGATGAAGCTGCATTGCTGACTGCTCTTCGAGAAGGCTGGATTGCAGGCGCTGCATTAGACACTTTTTCCGCAGAACCCATACCGCCAGATAGTCCTTTTTGGTCTCTGCCTAACGTCTTTATTTCACCCCACTGTTCGGCAGATTCGCCACAAACTTACCAGCGATCCTTAGAACTGTTTTTGGAGAATTTGAGCCGCTATCAAGCTGGTTTACCGCTGCGAAATGTAGTGGATAAGCAAGTGGGTTACTAATATTTTTCCCACTCATCCTCTGCAATTAACAATTCGAGATTCTCAAAACTTCCTGACTCTCACTGCTGCTTTAGCACAAAAGTTCTCAATAGAGGACTTGTAGCGAGTGCGAAGACGTGAAGATACTTGCTTAGGACTTGTGTAACTGTCACAGAGCAGTTTATAGGGTGCCTTCGCGCGATCGCCTTGGTTCAATTACAGTTGATTACGCAACGCAACAGGACGCACTCAGCAACCTTTAGCCTAGATGATGGGTATGATTTCTAGGCTGGCTTGCAGATTTTAGGGCGAACCATAAGCGTAGGAACGTGACGGTGAAACTTCGGTAACACGTACTTATTTTGTCCCGCCTTATCCTTATAATTAATCTTGGTCAATCAGCCTTTCAGGGACTACCTCATACTGCCTAGTTCGTCAACTAGATTTTCTTAACGATAAAAAAGTACATCTAGGGATTCTCGCAACGAAAGCTGTTCAATGGCTCCACTGAGCTAGTTAGCCGAAAAGCCTAAATCGTTGACTTGTACAATAATTTGCCAAATACAGGCTAAAACAAGGGGCCGTTAATATGAACTTGAGCGGCAAAAGTAAGATTCCGAAAATTCTCCAAACCGATCAATCCCAACTGCTAACAGACTGGATCTCAGAGCAAATAACTGCTGGTATCCGCAAAGACCTAATTAAGGAAATAGAGCTGCGTGAAGAATGCAGAGAATTCCTGGACTTGTTCTCGGCATCTGTCCAGCAAGGTAACTTCACCGACATTAAATCGACTGAATGGCGTAGCGTGCGCGAGATGCTTGGCTCGATTTCGCGATCGCGCAGCCAGAAAGGCTTCACGCCAACAGAAACCGCAACTTTTGTTTTCTCTTTGAAGCAACCTTTGTTCAGCCGCTTGCGCCTAGAACTTGCACAGGATAGCGAAAGCCTTCTGGAAGAGATTTGGTCAGTTACGACTCTGTTGGACAAGCTTGGTCTCTGGACAACTGAGAGCTATCAGAAAGCTCGCGAGGAAGTGATCTTGCGCCAACAAGAGGAGCTGATGGAACTTTCAACGCCGGTCGTGAAACTGTGGGAAGGCATTTTAGCCCTACCTATCATTGGCACCCTTGATAGCGCCCGCACCCAAGTGATGATGGAGTCCCTCTTACAGAAGATTGTAGAGACGGGTTCGGAAGTCGCCATCATCGATATTACGGGAGTGCCCACCGTTGATACTCTCACCGCTCAGCACTTACTTAAGACAGTCACTGCGGCTCGTCTAATGGGCGCTGATTGCATCCTGAGCGGGATTCGGCCCCAGATTGCTCAAACGATTGTCTACTTGGGCGTGGATCTGGCTGATGTGATCACCAAGGCTTCTCTATGCGACGCATTTGCTTTGGCGCTGAAGCGAACTGGAGCCACGATCTCTCGCGCCCAAACACGCACTTAAGGAGTTTTATGGAACGTATCCCCATATTACAAATGGGTGAATTCCTGCTAGTGACGATTCAGGTTGATATGCACGATCGCCTAGCGATCGCTTTGCAAGATGACCTGACCGACCGCATTAGCCAAACAAGTGCCCGTGGTGTGCTGATAGATATTTCAGCACTGGAGATCGTTGATTCTTTTATTGGACGGATACTGGGAAATATTGCCAAGATGTCGCGAGTACTTGATGCTGAAACGGTTGTTGTAGGTATGCAGCCAGCAGTCGCCATCACTTTAGTAGAGTTGGGACTCTCCTTAACCGGCATTCGCACATCCTTAAACGTTGAAAAGGGAATGTCCCTCCTGCATAAATCGTTGGAGGCTTCTCCTAGGGGGAGCATAGATGGTCTTGCAGAGGTCTGAAACGATAAGCATCCAGTCTTCGGCAGACGTTGTCCTAGTACGGCAAGCCGTGCGTCAGTTTGCCCTAGGACTGGGTTTTAGCCTAATAGACCAGACTAAAATCGTGACAGCGGCGAGCGAGCTGGCACGCAACACCCTGGACTATGGCGGCGGCGGGACGGTGCAACTCGAAGCCCTAGAGGAGGGACTCCGTCGGGGTCTGCGGCTAACTTTTGAAGACAGTGGGCCAGGAATTCCGGATATCGATCTGGCGCTAAAAGATGGCTTCACAACCGGAAACGGGCTGGGGATGGGTTTGAGTGGGTCAAAGCGCCTGGTGAACGAATTCAATATCGTTTCCCGTGTCGGAGAAGGCACAAAAGTCACTATTACAAAGTGGAAGTGAGTTAATTATGAATGCTCCCGTCGCCTTACCCATTTTAGAGTCTAGTCAGGCTGGTGAAGCGAGACGAATAGCCCTCGCGATCGCGACTCGTCTCGGCTTCAACGAAACTGAGCGGGGGCAGGTTGGTATTGTCGTTACTGAGATCGCCAATAACCTGGTTCTGCACGCTAAAGACGGTCTGTTGCTGCTACAGCCTTTAAGCAAAAACGAGATAACGGGTATAGAAATCCTAGCCTTGGACAAAGGGCCAGGGATCAGCAATATCCAGGAGTGTCTGCGCGACGGTTTTTCTACAGCAGGGACGCCTGGAAATGGTTTGGGGGCAGTTAGCCGCCTTTCTGCTTTTTTTGAGATTCATTCTGTTCCCAACGTGGGTACAGCTTTATTAAGTCACCTCTGGGCTTGCCCAGAAGTGGCAAACCAATCGACCAACAATCTAGAGATTGGCGTGGTGTGCCTGCCGATGGCAGGGGAGGAGGTATCGGGTGATGGGTGGGCAACCGACCAACAGCCCGGTCGCAGTCTGCTATTAGTCGCAGATGGTTTGGGTCACGGCCCTCTAGCCGCCCAGGCATCCTTAGAAGCCATTCAGATATTTCGAGAGAATGTCCGCAAAAGTCCCGCAGAGATTATTGAAGCGGCTCACGTAGCCCTGCGGAGTACTCGTGGAGCTGCTTTAGCGATCGCAGAAGTAGACTTTAAAACTCTTGTCGTTCGTTTTGCTGGAGTTGGTAATATCGCTGGCAGCGTTTTTTCTCCCGCAGGAAGCTACAGCATGGTTTCCCACAATGGCACAGTGGGGCATGAAGTCCGTAAAATCCAGGAATTTGTCTATCAGTGGCCTCAAGGAGGGCTTTTGGTGATGCATTCCGATGGGTTGAGTACACAGTGGCGATTGGATCGCTATGCTGGTCTCATAACCAGACATCCCAGCCTAATTGCTGGAGTTTTGTACCGGGATTTCTACCGAGGTCGCGATGACATCACTGTGCTGGTTGCTCGCGAAGAAGACTGAAGGCCAAAGGAGTACAGCAGGGGCTGATGAATAATAAATAACAAGCGATTAGCCATTAGCAATTGACCAATGACCAATCTTCTTACGATAGAAATACGATTTGAGCAAGATGTCGTGATGACCCGTCAGCAGGCACGCCAGATTGCTCAAGCTTTGGGGTTTGACTCTCAGGATCAGACGCGCATTGCCACTGCTGTATCGGAAATTGCCCGCAACGCCTTCCAATATACCCGTGGGGGAAAAATAGAGTTTCGGGTGGAAGGCGAATTGCCTCAGAGCTTGGTGGTATGCATTCGTGACCAAGGGCCGGGTATCGCCAATCTGAAGAGCATTCTGGATGGGCAGTATAAATCAAAAACCGGAATGGGTTTAGGCATTATTGGCACCAAGCGGCTGATGGATCGGTTTCATATCGCGTCCACGCCAGGGCAGGGAACAGAGGTGCTGATGGAAAAAACCTTGCCAAAGCGGGCACCGATCTTGACAGCAAAGCGCTTGGCGCAAATTGCTGATGAGTTGGCGATGCGAGGGTCTCAAAATCCCTTTGAGGAAATTCAGCAACAAAACCAAGAACTGCTTCGCACTCTAGCAGAACTCGAAAAGCGTCAAGCTGAATTGGCGCAGGTCAATCGCGAGCTAGAGGATACTAATCGGGGTGTTGTGGCATTATATGCCGAGTTAGACGAAAAAGCAGTTTCTTTACAGCGAGCCAATGAACTTAAAACTCGCTTCCTCTCTAATATGAGCCATGAGTTTCGCACGCCGCTCAACTCGATTATGTCTCTCTCTCGACTGCTGCTAGATCGGATGGATGGTGAATTGACACCCGATCAAGAACAGCAAGTGACGTTTATCCGTCAATCGGCTGAAGGACTCTCGGAGTTGGTGAACGACCTTTTGGACTTGGCAAAGGTCGAGGCAGGAAAAATTGTGGTTCATCCGAATGCGTTTGAAGTTAGCGAGCTATTCGCTACTCTTCGAGGAATGCTGCGCCCACTTCTTAGTGATAATTCCTCAATTTCTCTTGTTTTTGAAGAACCTGTTGGCTTTCCCCCACTCTACAGCGATGAGGGGAAGGTTGCCCAAATTTTGAGAAATTTTATTTCTAATGCATTGAAATATACCGAAAGAGGTGAAGTTCGCATCAGAGCTGAACTGGACAAAAACACTGTCGTCTTCTCGGTGGCTGATACAGGTATCGGAATTGCGCCTGAGGATACTGAACGGATCTTTGAGGAATTTATTCAGGTAAATTCTCACCTTCAAAAGCGGGTTAAAGGAACAGGTCTAGGACTGCCCCTTTCGCGGAAGTTAGCCGAGTTACTGGGAGGGAGTGTCTCCATCAAAAGCTTACAAGGGGTAGGTTCCACGTTTTTCGCCACCATACCACTCGTTTACCGGGGCGAGGGTGATATAGAGGAGGTATCTGAACCGGATGCTCCTTTGCAGTTAGATGCGACTCGCTATCCAGTATTAGTTGTAGAGGATAACCCAGAGACACTGTTCATTTACGAGAAGTATTTTGCGGGGTCGAGCTATCAAATTATCCCAGCGCGATCGCTCAAGCAAGTAAAACAAGCATTTCAAATGTTTGAGCCACGAGCTGTGCTATTAGACATTTTGCTTGAGGAGCAAAATACCTGGGATTTCCTTTCAGAGATGAAAGGAAACGCTGCGACACGAGATATCCCGATCGTTGTTATCACTGTTATTGACAACGAAAAGAAAGCTCGTGCTTTAGGTGCAGATGCCTTTTTTGTGAAACCAGTAGAACGATTATCGCTTCTTGAAAAACTTAATACTTTAGTCAAACAAGAGCATTTACAAAAAGTTTTGATTATTGACGATGACCCAGCATCCCACTATCTACTAAAGCAATATTTAGCCGATTTTACGGGTCGCAGCACTCGTGAAAAATGTTTTAATTTTAAGATAATTGAGGCAACTTCAGGGGACGAAGGTATCCGTCACGCCCGCTTAGAAAATCCTTCTTGCATTTTTCTCGACCTAGTTATGCCAGATATGAGCGGGTTCGAGGTTTTGGAACAGATGAAAGCCGATCCAGCTACTAAAAATATTCCAGTAATTATTAATACTTCAAAGCTTCTTGAACCAGAGGAACGCTCGATACTTGTCGAAAGCACAGTAGCGATTCTCTCAAAAGAAAACTCATCTCGTGAAGAAGCGATCGCTCTTGTCCGAGAAGCACTTCTTTTAGCTGGGCTAGTTCTAGAGCCTGGAGAGGCTGCTCATGTCTGACCGCACCCTTATCACGATCTTGCACGTAGACGACAATGAAACGAACCGCTATGTCGTCAGTCGAATGCTTCGGAAAGAGGGGTATAAGGTTCAAGAGGCTGCTACTGGCGAAACGGGTCTGCAATTAGTAGCGCAGCAACCGCCTGACTTAATTATCCTTGACGTGCAGCTTCCTGATATTAATGGGTTTGAGGTCTGCCACCGCCTCAAGGCAAACCCTGCTACTTCCTCTATTCCTGTCCTGCATCTGTCTGCTAGTTTTGTCGAGAGTAAAGACAAGGCACAAGGGTTAGAGAGTGGTGCAGATGGCTATCTAGCCCAGCCGGTGGAGCCAATCGAGTTGCTCGCTACTGTGAAAGCTTTGCTCCGCATCCGAGAAGCTGAAGAATCGGCAATGGCTTTGGCGAAAGAGTGGCAAACGACATTCAATGCCATGAAGGATGGTGTTTGTTTACTAGATCACCGTGGCAGAATCTTGCGAACTAACAGCGCCATGACGAATCTTCTGAAAAAACCGTTCGGAAAGATCGAGGGTTGCTTTTATCAGGAGGTAATGCACGATATCCTGGGCTGCGTCGAGGTAACTCCCTTAACTCGTGTCCAAGAAACCCGTCGTCGCGAGAACGAGGAGCTACGGTGTGGTGAACGATGGTTTTCTGTAACCACAGATCCCGTGTTCGACGAGAGTGGAGTTTTTACGGGTGCCGTGTATATCGTAGCTGACATCACAGATCGCAAGTGGGCATCAGAAGCGCTGCGAACCAGCGAAGAACGGTTTCGCTTGTTATTAGAAAATGTAAAGGACTACGCGATTTTCTTCATCGACCCAGGCGGGCGTGTTATTCGTTGGAGCATTGGAGCAGAGCGCATTTTCGGTTATCAGGAAGCCGAAATCCTCGGTCAGTCTGCCTCAATTATCTATATACCTGAAGACCTAGAACTCGGTGCAGACAAGCAAGAACTGGAAACGGCAGTAATAGAAGGTCGTGCTGAAAATGAACGCTGGTACCTGCGTAAGGACGCCACCCGTTTCTGGGCAAGTGGCATCGTAACGCCCTTACGAGATGAGACTGGGCAGCTACGAGGCTTTTCTAAAATCATGCGTGACTTCACTGAACGGAAGCAAGTTGAAGATGAACGCAACCAACTACTCGTTGCCGAACAGGAAGCACGCACTGCGGCGGAGTCAGCAAACCGCATGAAGGATGAGTTTTTGGCAACACTGTCTCACGAACTGCGATCGCCCCTCAACGCAATGCTAGGGTGGGTTCAATTACTCAATACCCGCAAATTTGACGAGGCGACTACTGCGCGGGCGATGGAGACCATTGAACGCAGTGCTAGGGCACAAGCTCAGCTGGTGGAGGATTTGCTGGATGTTTCCCGCATCATTCAGGGCAAGTTACGCCTAAATGTCCGCCCAATTGAGCTGGCTTTGGTTGTTGAGGCGGCGGTTGATACCGTCCGTCCGGCGGCTGATGCTAAGGCTATTCGACTCCAAAGTGTAGTCGATCCGGCAGCAGGCCCGGTTGCCGGTGACTCAGACCGCTTACAGCAGATAATTTGGAATCTATTATCCAATGCAATCAAGTTCACACCTAAAGAAGGGCGAGTTCAGGTTCGCCTCGAACGGATTAACTCCCATGTTGAAATAACAGTAATCGATACAGGACTTGGCATTAACTCTGACTTTGTGCCCTATGTCTTCGACCGCTTTCGTCAAGCTGATAGTTCTATTACCCGGTCATACAGTGGACTTGGTCTTGGTCTAGCGATTGTACGCCACTTGGTAGAGCTACACGGTGGCACAGTTCGTGCAGAAAGTCAAGGCGAGGGGCAGGGAGCGACATTTATCGTAAAGCTTCCTCTGATGCCTGTCCGTATGGAGACAAGTGAGGGACAGCGGGTACACCCAACGGTTGGGAGGGGAGTTTCATTTAACAATCCGCCTTCGTTAGATGGCTTACAAATACTCGTCGTAGACGATGAGGTTGATTCGCGCGTGTTTGTCACAACGCTATTGGAACAGTGCGGAGCTTCTGTGTGTGCCGTTGGATCGGCTGATTCAGCGATTGAAGCGATAAAAATTCTTAAACCAGATGTTCTATTGAGCGATATCGGGATGCCTGGAGAGGATGGCTACACATTGATTCGTAGAGTACGGGCATTGAACGTAGAAGAGGGGGGACGAACTCCTGCTGTTGCTCTAACAGCATACGCTAGGGCTGAAGATAGGATGCGAGCGATCGCTGCCGGATTTCAAATGCACATCCCTAAACCTGTGGAACCTTCTGAATTAGCAACCATTGTAGCGAGTCTTGCTGGACGAACAGGAATTCATGAAGTGTGAAGTCAACGGCAGTCAGTAAATGCTCTAAGACTCGACTTTCTACAATGAACGATTCCACTGAGTTAAGTTTTTACCCCTCTTCTGTCACTTTCCGAGTATTCTGAATAAAAGGATTAAAAGAAAAAACTCTGGAAGGTAAGTAGGGCAATGGATGTAGAATTACAAATTCTGAAACATTTAGCAAGAG